>NZ_DAHVSH010000092.1:0-83411 GCF_027324685.1 Haloactinopolyspora sp. | reverse complement strand
GCCAGGCTTGAATACACCGACGCGACATTCTTTCTATGTGTCGGTCGACCCGAGCGGCAAGCCTTTACCCCGAGGCGATCCCACTCCGCAATCAGAATGTGACCTCCCCGGCGGACTGCTGTGATCCTTCGCCGACCAGTGTCGATAGCCGAAAATCTTCCGTGCGCGCTCAGCGTCCGGCAGGCTCGGCGTGTTTACGTCGGGCAGCGGCACGGCCGCGGGTGGCCGCATCGAGGACCACTTTGCGGATACGCACGGCATCGGGGCTCACTTCCACGCATTCGTCGTCGCGGCAGAATTCGAGTGCCTGTTCGAGAGAAAGTGTCCGCGGCGGTATCAGGCGTTCCAGCTCGTCCGCAGTGGACGACCGGATGTTGGTGAGCTTCTTCTCTTTGGTGATGTTCACGTCCATGTCGTCGGCCCGGGAATTCTCGCCGACGATCATGCCCTCGTACACCTGGGTACCGGGCTCGACGAACAGCGAGCCGCGCTCTTGCAGGTTGAACATCGCATACGACGTCGCCACACCGGCACGATCGGCCACCAGCGAGCCCGTCGCCCTCGTGCGCAGCTCACCGGCCCACGGCCCGTAACTCTCGAACACGTGGTGCGCCAGGCCGGTGCCCCGGGTCTCGGTCAGGAACTCGGTCCGGAACCCGATGAGTCCACGTGCGGGCACGACGAATTCCATCCGGACCCAGCCCGTGCCGTGATTGGTCATCTGTTCCATCCGGCCCTTGCGCCCGGCCAGCAGCTGGGTCACCGCCCCGAGGTACTCGTCCGGACAGTCGATGGTCAGCCGCTCGAACGGTTCGTGCGTCTTGCCGTCGACCTCACGCGTGACGACCTGCGGCTTGCCGACCGTGAGCTCGAAACCCTCGCGTCGCATCGTCTCGACCAGGATCGCCAGCGCCAGCTCGCCGCGTCCCTGCACCTCCCACGCATCGGGCCGCTCGGTGGGCAGCACCCGCAGCGAGACGTTGCCGACGAGCTCGGCCTCCAGCCGCTCGCGCACCAGCCGTGCGGTCACTTTGGACCCGCCGGACCGCCCGGCCAGCGGCGACGTGTTCGCTCCGACGGTCATGGACAGCGCCGGCTCGTCGACGGTGATGAGCGGCAGTGCGCGCGGGTCGTCTGGATCGGCGAGCGTTTCGCCGATCGTGATGTCGGGGATACCAGCGACGGCGATGATGTCGCCGGCGCTCGCGGACTCCGCGGGCACCCGGTCGAGCGCTTCGGTCACCAACAGCTCGGTGATCTTCACCTGTTCCACGGTGCCGTCGCGACGACACCACGCGACCTGTGAACCCTTGGTGATGGTGCCCTCGTGCACGCGGCACAGGGCCAGCCGGCCCAGGAACGGCGAGGCATCGAGGTTGGTCACCTGCGCCTGCAACGGCGCACCGTCGGTGTAGACCGGCGCCGGCACGGTGGCCAGCACCGTTTCCACCAGCGGCCGCAGATCGTCGCCGTCGGGGACGGCGCCGTCGGCGGGCCGCTCGAGCGAGGCCTTGCCCTCACGGGCGCAGGCGTAGACGATCGGGAAGTCGAGAGCGGCGTCGTCGGCGGTCTCATCCAGCAGGTCGAGGAACAGCTCGTACGTTTCGTCGACGACTTCGCCGATGCGGGCGTCGGCGCGATCGGTCTTGTTGATCACCACGACGATGGGCTTGCGTGCCGCCAGCGCCTTACGCAGCACGAAACGCGTTTGCGGCAGCGGCCCCTCACTGGCGTCGACGAGCAGCACGACGCCGTCGACCATGGACAGCCCACGCTCGACCTCACCGCCGAAGTCGGCGTGCCCGGGGGTGTCGATGATGTTGACGGTGGTCGAACCCCATCGCACGGCGGTGTTCTTCGCCAGGATCGTGATGCCCTTCTCACGTTCCAGGTCGCTGGAGTCCAGGACGCGGTCGGCCACGTCCTGATTGGTGCGGAAAACGCCGGACTGCCACAGCAAGGCGTCGACGAGAGTGGTCTTGCCGTGGTCGACATGAGCGACGATGGCGACGTTGCGAAGGTCGGCGCGGCTGCGCGTGCGCATGCAAGGATCTCGTTCCTGGCCGGGGAAAGCAGACGGTCCATCTTACTTGCCCCGGCCAGGAGCGAATGTTCAGTCCGTTGTTCAGTCCGAGCTGTCGGCGCCTTTGCCGTCACCCTTGCGCCGACGGCGCACCTTGCTGAGCGTACTGACTGGCGCGCGTTCCCGGGCCCAGATGCCCTTCGTGCTGGTCAACGCGTAGTCGATGCGCTCGTCCACCTGCTCACCGAAGTGCTCGTCGAAGTTCTCGCTCAGCTGACCGGTGACTTCCTGCGCCATTTCACGCCGTCGGGCACGACGCTCGATGGCCAGGATGATCTGGTGCTCGCGGTTGAAGGCCTTGTAGACGGCCACGCACATCAGGATGAGCACGACGCTGAACGGCAACGCCGTGGCGATGGCTCCGGCCTGCAGCGCGACCAGCCCGCCTGCCAGCAGCAGCGCGATGGCCACCGCGCCTTCGAGCAAGGCCCACAGCACGCGGCTCCACGTCGGCGGATCAGGGTGGCCGCCGGAGGCCAGCATGTCCACGACCAGCGAGCCGGAGTCGGACGAGGTGATGAAGAACACCGCGACGAGGACGATGGCGATGACCGACAGCACAGACCCCAGCGGGAGGTTGTTGAGCATGTCGAACAGCGCGTTCTCGGCGACCACACCCTCGTCGGGGTCGACCAGGCCGCCGTCGCCGAACAGCTCTTGGTGAATCGCCGTGCCACCCATGACCGCGAACCAGAAGAAGCCCACGATGGTCGGCACCAACAGCACGCCTGCGACGAACTGCCGGACGGTGCGGCCGCGGGAGATCCGGGCGATGAACACGCCGACGAACGGTGCCCACGAGATCCACCAACCCCAGTAGAAGATGGTCCAGTTGCCCTGCCAGGTCTGGCCCTCGTCCCCGGTGTAGGCCGAGGCGTCGAACGTGATGTCCAGCACCTCGGTGAGGTACACACCCAGCGACTGCACGAAATCGCGCATCAGGAACAGCGTGGGGCCGAGCAGCAGGACCGAGATCAGGAAGACCCCGGCCATGGAGAGGTTGAAGTTCGACAGCCACCGGATGCCCCGGCCCACACCACTGACCACCGAAGCGGTGGCGAGGAACGTGATGACGATGATGAGGACGACCAGGATGGTGTTGTCCGCGGTGTCGAGCACGCCTATGTGGACCAGACCGGCGCTGATCTGCTGGACCCCTAGACCCAACGACGTCGCGACGCCGAACACGGTGCCGACGACCGCTAGGATGTCGATCACGTCGCCGAGCCTGCCCTTGACCCGGTCGCCGAACAGCGGCTCCAGCGCCCACCGGATGGACACCGGCCGGCCGCGACGGTGAATCGCGTAGGCCAGGGCGAGCCCGATGACGGCATAGACGGCCCACGGATGGAACCCCCAGTGCACGAACGTCTGGGCCATCCCGAGTTGGGCCACGTCGGCGGCATCCCCGGTGGTTCCGGGCTTGGGGTCGGAGGTGGCGAAGGTCAACGGCTCCGCGGCGCCGTAGAAGACCAGGCCGATACCCATGCCGGCGGCGAAGAGCATCGAGAACCACGACAGGAGGCCGAACTCCGGTTCCTCGTCGTCGCGCCCCAAGGTGATGTCGCCGAAGCGGCTCACGCCCACGAAGATGGCGAAGATGACGAATCCGGCGACGGTCAGGGTGTAGTACCAGCCCAGCCTGCTGACGATACCGTCCTGGATGGAACCCAGCACGTCACCGGTGCGCTCCGGGGCGATGATGGCGACGAGCGTGACGCCGAGCACGATGGCGAAGGCCGGATAGAAGACCGCGGTTGCGACACCGCCCCGCCCGAGACGCACGCCGTGCGACCGCAGCTGCTCCTCGATAGCTCGATTGCTCTGCGGCGGAGGCGCCGGTTCTCGTGGTGGATCCTCGGTATGCGGACTCATCAATATCCCTTCTTCAGCGACCTCATGCCCTCGCCGCGCAGACACCCGCTGTGGCGAGGCGCGCACTACGGTGACCAAAACACGGCCCGCCGGTCAAGTCGGCAGGCGGAACCATGCTGGGCTGGGTCGCTCGTCGGATCGCATGAGTGCGTACCCCACGATGGCCGGCACACACCGGCCGATGTGATGCTCAACCACGCACGGCGGGCATGACCTCCGCGAAGTGGCAGGCCGTGGGGTGGCCCTGGCCACGATCGATCAACGCCGGTTCCTCCTCGGCACAGATGTCCTGTGCTTTCCAGCAGCGGGTGCGGAACCGGCAGCCGCTCGGCGGGTCGATCGGACTGGGCACGTCGCCGGCGAGAATGATCCGTTCGCGCTGCCGCTCCTCACGCGGGTCGGCAGCTGGTGCCGCCGACAGCAGCGCTTGACTGTACGGATGTGACGGCCTGGCGTAGATCTCCTCTTTCGTGCCGGTTTCGACGATCTTGCCGAGGTACATCACGGCCACCCGGTCGGAGATGTGCCGGACCACCGACAGGTCGTGCGCGATGAACAGGTACGCCAGCCCGAGCTCGTCCTGCAGGTCCTCGAGCAGATTCACCACGCCGGCCTGCACCGACACGTCCAGGGCCGAGACCGGCTCGTCGAGCACGAGCAACTTCGGCTCCAGCGCCAAGGCACGGGCGATCCCGACGCGCTGGCGCTGCCCGCCGGAGAACTCGTGCGGGTAGCGGTTGCCGTGTTCGGGGTTGAGCCCCACCAGCCGCAACAACTCGCCGACACGGTCGAGGCCGTCGGCTCCCCAGCTGCCGTGCACCTTCATCGGCTCGGCGACGATGTCGTTGACCGGCATCTTCGGGTTCAACGACGCGAACGGGTCCTGGAAGACGATCTGCAGGTCACGTCGCTTCGCCCGCATCTGCTTGGACGTCAGCGTGGTCAGCTCCTGGCCCTCGAACCGGACCGAGCCGCTGGTGGGCTTGTGCAATTGGAGGATCGCGCGCCCGGTGGTGGACTTCCCGCAGCCGGACTCCCCCACCAGACCGAGGGTCTCGCCCGCATCGACGTGCAGCGACACTCCGCTGACAGCATGCACGTGGCCGACGACTTTACGTAACAAGCCGGTTCCCTTGACCGGGAACTCCATGACCAAGTCGTCGACCTCGAGCAGATGGGCGCCGCTGCCGCCGGGGGCCGACGCCGCCGGCCGATCGTCGGTGACCGTCACTTCGACACCTCGCTCTCAGTCCGGAAGAACGCCGTCGGGTCGTCGGCCTCGGCGAGTCGCTGCCAGTGATGGCAGGCGGCGACGTGGCCCATGACGTCCGTGGCCATCAGATCAGGCTCCTCCTGGCGACAGAGCTCGCTGGCCAGCGGGCAGCGAGGCGAGAACGGGCAGCCCGACGGAAGATTGATCAGGGACGGCGGACTGCCGTGGATCGGGCGTAACCGCCCGTCCGACTCGCTGTCCAAGCCCGGTATCGACCCCAGCAGTCCGGCGGTGTAGGGCATCCGGGTGCGATAGAAGATGTCGTCGGTCTCACCGACCTCGACCGCCCGGCCGGCATACATCACCAGGACGCGGTGGGTCATCCCGGCCACGACACCGAGGTCGTGCGTGATGAGCACGATCGCGGCGCCGATGGCGTCCTTGACCTCCACCAGCTTCTCGAGGATCTGCGCTTGCACCGTGACGTCGAGGGCGGTGGTGGGCTCGTCGGCGATGATGACGTCGGGGTCGTTGATGATGGCCATCGCGATCATCGCGCGCTGGCGCATCCCGCCGGAGAACTCGTGCGGGTAGTTGCGCAGGCGCTGCTTCGGCTGCGGGATGCCGACCATCGCCAGCGCCTCCTCGGCGCGCGCCATCGCCTTGCGCTTGGGCATCAGCTCGTGCGAGAGCACCGCCTCGGCCAGCTGGTCGCCGACCGTGTGGACCGGATTCATCGCCGTCATCGGGTCCTGGAAGATCATCGCGATCTTGCGCCCCCGCAGGCTGCGCTGAACCGCCGGCGGCATGTCCAGCACACTCTCGCCGCGGAACGAGATGCTTCCGTTGATACGCGCCGACCGCGGCAACAGACCCATGACCGCCATCGACGACACCGACTTGCCCGATCCGGATTCGCCGACGATGCCGAGAACCTCGCCGGAACGCAGGCTGTACGACACGCCGCGTACGGCGTGCACCACACCGTCGTCGGTGGGGAAATCGACCGACAGGTTGTCGACGCGCAGGAGTTCCTCGGTGCCGACCGCGGAGGTCCCGAGCTGGCCGAGGTGCGCCCGGTCGGCCGAGCTGACCTGCCCGGCGGCAGCCTCTGCGAGGCCGAGCGGGTCGGGGCCGGCCGCACCCATGGATCGGTGGTCGACGAACGGGTCGTCGGACGATGGCTGCGATGGCTGGTTCGGCTGGGTCATGGTCTAACTCCGCACCTTGTTCTGCCGGGGGTCGAACGCGTCACGAAGGCCGTCACCGATGAAGTTCACGGTCAAGGCGATGGTCACGATGAACACCCCGGGCCAGATGAACAGCCATGGGCGGGTGACGAAGGCGCTCTGATAGTCACTGATCAGCCGGCCCAGCGACGTGTCCGGCGGCTTCACCCCGAAGCCGAGGAACGACAGCGACGTCTCGAGGATCACCGCCCCGGCCAGGCTCAGCGTCGCGCTGACCAGGATCACGCCCAACGTGTTGGGCAGGATGTGCTTGCGGATGATCCGCCACGCCGGCGTGCCGGCGGCCCGAGCAGCCTCGACGAACTCCTTCTCGCGCAGCGACAGGAACTCACCGCGCACGATTCGGGCCAGCCCGGTCCAGGTGAACAACGAGATGACCACTGCCAGCCAGAACGGGCCGGCGTTGCCGGCCTGGTTGGCGATCACCGCGCAGATGGCCAGCAGCGGCATGATGATGATGATGTCGGTGAAGCGCATCAGGATCGTCTCGGTCCAGCCGCGGAAGAATCCTGCCGCAGCCCCGATGAGCACCCCGATGAACGAGCCGAGCGTGCCGACGATGAACGCGATCATCACCGAGATCTGCGTGCCGCGCATGGTCAGGGCAAAGTAGTCGATGCCCTTGTTGTCCTGGCCGAACGGATGCTCGCCCAGGTGGACGCCGTCGCCGCCGAGGAACGTCGGCACGACCGACAGCGTGGGCCGTCCGCCGTCGACCACCGTGGCGACCGTCGTGTAATCGTGCTTCCACCACCCCGGTATCGGCCCGATACCGGTCGCGCTGAACGACAGCAGCAGGACTGCCATGAAGACCACCAGCGACGCCATGGCCAGGCGGTGCCGGAAGAATCGCCGACGCACCAGTTGGGCCTGAGTGCGCGCGACGATCGCCATCCCCTCGGCCTCGGCGCTCGCCACGGGGCGGGGATCGACGGGTGTGCTCACGAGTGTCCTCCTGCGCTCGAGCTACTCGTATCGGTGCTCATCCGAGCCGGATCCGTGGGTCGAGGTAGGCGTAGGCGATGTCGGCCAGCATGTTGAACAGGACCGCCACGATGCCCGTCACCAGGAAGAACGCCATGGCTGGGTTCGGGTCGACGTTGCGCAGCGCGTCGACGAACATGAAGCCCATCCCTTGCCAGCCGAAGACGGTCTCGGTGATGACCGCGCCGCCGATGAGCCCGGCGAGGTCGAAGGCCATCAATGTGGTGATCGGGATGAGTCCGTTGCGCAGCGCGTGGCGGACCACCACAGTGCGGTCGGTCAACCCCTTCGACCGGGCGGTACGAACGTAGTCCTGGTTCATCACCTCGAGCATGCTCGCCCGCGTGTACCGGCTGTAGGTGGCCACCGACACCAGAATCAGCGCGACCGTGGGCAGTGCCAGGTGGGTCACGGTGTCCAGGAGGTTCCCCCACGTGCCGCCGTCGTAGTTGGGGGTCTCGGAGCCGAACGTGGCGATGACGCGGCCGTCGACGAACTCGAAGTAATTGTCCCAAGCGGTGAGCATGCGGTCGGCGACGATGGTCGTTCCCATGACGATGGTCACCCACACCGACGTGGTGATCGCCTGCCGGCGCTGCATCCCGCCGATGGCGTATCCGATGCCCACAGCGATACCGACGGCCAGCAGCAGAAGAAGGAACAGCACGCCCCAGCTCGGGTTGAACAGCACCGAGTCCAGGGCCAGGTTGGCGACGATTCCCGCCACCGCAGTGGCCAGCGCGGCGTAAAGCACGTTGCGGTAGCGGAACCCGGCCAGCAGGGCGGTCAACCCCACCGCAGCGACCAGGCCGACCACCGCCACCACGATCGGGCCGAGACCGGGGCTGCGGAACCATCCGGTCTCGGCGAGCACCAGCAGGCCGCCTGCGCTGACGACGAACGCGCCGGCGAACGACGTCCACACCCGCCGTCGGTCACCACCGATGATCGAGGCCCAGACCAGGCCGCTGACCACACCGACGATCGCCGCCGTCGGTAGTGAGACGGCCGGATCGGCGAGCCAGTCGTTCAAGTCGATCGCGATGTATTGCTTGAGCAGGACCGCGAACCAGAACAGCGGCAGCGAGACGAACAGGAACGAGGCCAGTGTCGCGGTGTAGTCCAGCCGGGAGTACTGCCGCAGGGCGGTGATGATGCCGACCATGACGCCGATGATCGCCGCGGTGATCGTGGCGACCGTGATCAGTTGCAATGTCGACGTCATCGCGTTGCCGAGCAGGCTGGACACGTCCTGCCCGCGCACCGACTGACCGAGATCGCACTTGCCGAGGAACGGCAACACGCATTGCGAGGCGCCACCGAGCCACTTGACGTAACGCAGCGGCACCGGTGTGTCGAGGTCGAGACGCTCGGTCATCGACGCGATGCGTTCCTCACGACCGGGCGAGTTGTCTTCGCGCAGTCGTTGCAGCGGGTCGCCGGACAAGGCGACCAGCACATACGCGATGAAAGTCCCTGCCAGCAAAATGCCGAACGCGGCGATCACGCGGCGCACGATGAAAGCGAGCACGGGCGCACCTGCTCCTTAACCGTCAGACTGTTCGCGAGAGCATGAGTGAGGGGCCGGCGCGGTAGGCCCCTCGCCGGCCCCTCACTCATCGGATGAACATGGGCTACGTCCTACCTCAGCCGGACGTACGCGACCATTCGTCCATGTTGAACGTCGCCCCGGTCTGCGCGGCGTTGACGACGACGCCCTCGATCTCGCTGGAGTAGGCGTAGATGTTGGCGTTGGTGTACAGCGGGATGTTGAACACGTCCTCCCACAGCAGCGCCTCGATCTCGGCCAGCTTCACCCGGGCTGCCTCGCGGTCGGCGCTGGTGACGACCTCGTCCCAGAGCTTGTCGACCTCTTCGTTGGCGTAGCCGTACGGGTTCTGGTCGCCGGTACTGACGTACAGGGACTGGCCCGAGGCGATGTTGCCCGAACCGGCCCAGCCGAACATCGTCGCGTCGTACGAGCCGGGCTGGCCGGTCAACCGCTCGCCCCAGTCCGGCGGGGTGAAGTCGGTGACCTCGAAGCCGGCCTTGTCGCACTCGCTCTTCACCAGCGCGGCGAGCTCGTTGCGCACCGGGTCGTCGGCATGCATCAGCGTGACCTTGACCGGAGTCTCGACGCCGGCCTGCTGAAGCAGCTGCTGAGCACCCTCGATGTCCAGCTCGCCGTACATGTCCTCAGGGAAGGCCTGGGCGCGCGCGTCCTCGTAGTCCTCGTCCACCGGGAAGAACTCACGCAGGTCCTGGACCACCGCGTCCGGGTTGGCCGGCTTGACCAGGTTGTCCACGATCAGCTGCCTGGGCACGCACTTGGCGAAGGCCTGGCGGACCTCCAGCGGCTCGAACACGCGGCCCTCGCCCTGCTGCAGGTCGATGTGGCTCCAGGTCAGGTTGCCGCCGGACTCCACGGTGTACGGCCCGCCCTCGGCCAGCTGGTTGAGCTGGGCGGCCACGTCAGGCGTGGGGTTCGACGGGTTGATGAGGTCGACCTCGCCGTTCTGCAGCGCAGCCACCTGCTGGTCGGAGTCGAGCAGACGCAAGACGATGGTCTCGGTCTTCGGCGGGGTGCCCCACCACTCCGGGTTCGCCTTCACCGTCAGCGACTGGCCGGCCACCCACGAGTCGTGGATGTAGGGACCCGACGACGGAATCATCTCCGGCGGCGGGAGCTCACCCGGGTTGAACTGCCAGAACGTATTCCAGAACTCGGCCGCCGGCTGCAGCGTGGCGATGTCGTCCTCGGCGATGGCCGTGACGAGCTCTTCGGAGGTCAGCCCGTTCTCCTGCGCGACGATGTGCGCCGGAACCTCGCCACCTTCGAAGATCAGTTCCCAGTCGATGTACGGCTCGGTGTAGACGACGGTGATGGTCTTGTCGCCGTGCGCACACTCCGGCTTCTCGACGAGGGCGTAGCCGTTGGTCGACGACGGATCGAAGATGTTCGCACCCTCACCGTCGACCATCTTGCCGGACATCGCCGCCCACTCGAGCAGGAAGTCATCACAGTCGATCGGCTCGCCGTCGGACCAGACGGCGTCGTCGGCGTAGGTGTACTCGACGGTCAGCGGGTCGTCGCTGGTCTTCTCGTACGTGCCGAACTCTTCGTTGCGCACGACGCTGCCGTCTTCACCGTAGGACCAGAACGACCCCTTGGTCCCGTTGTGCACGTATTCGTTCCACGTGCCGTTGCCCGCCGCGGTGAGGTCGTTGTACGCGGTGTACTCCGAGTCGACGGCCACGGTGATGGTTCCCGGTTGGGTGCCTTCGTCGTCGGCCGGCTCCTCGGTGCGGTTGGCACCAGGCTCTTCTTCGGTTCCGCCGTCATCGCTGCCGCAGGCGGTGAGCGCAAGTGCCCCCGCCGTCAGCACCGCGAACAATGCCGCGCCCCTGCGCTTGGTCGTCAAGGTGTGACTCCTCAGCTGTGATCGGGATCGGATTGATCCCATGTCGAGAGTGGCCTAACCACACCATCGCCGCTGTCGAGCACACAAGACACCAGCGCACGCTGTTACGGACCTGAAACCCAATCCCCTCGGCGAATGACGAAATCACAACGGATCGGACACGGAATATCCCGCAATTCCTCCCGCCTGACGGCCGTCTGACGGGAGGTCTGGTCGGACAGCGCTCTCACCAGCATGGCCCCGGGCAGATCGGGGCACGTGATATGGGCCACCGTTGGGGGGTTGAACTGGATTCAGGGCCACGACCGTGCCAGGCTGCGGTCTGTCGCAGAACTCGTTGCTCGCGAGAAAGGTGCGTGATGGGCGTGTCCGTCAGCCGTGCTGCGGTGGCCGAAGCCACCGGCGCAATCGTGGGGTGCGCACGGTGATGGCCGCACCAACCGGAATCCAGTCGCCGTCGCGCGCGCGCATCGCCGAGCGGACGCTGCGCACTGACCGCTGGTGGCTGGCGCCGCTGGTCACGTTCATCGGTCTCACGGCGTGGGTCGCCTACGCCACGGCCCGAGTGTTCCAGCAGGACCACTACTGGGTGGCGGAGTTCCACTACTTGACGCCCTTCTACTCGCCGTGTGTCTCCGTGGCCTGCACGCCCGAGGCCGCGCACTTCGGCACGATCCTGCCGGATCATGCGCTGATCCCGTACGCGGCGTTCAGCCTGCCGTTCCTGCTGCTGTTCCGGTTGACCTGCTACTACTACCGGCGCGCCTACTACCGCAGCTTCTGGCTGTCCCCACCGGCCTGCGCCGTCGCCGAGCCGCACCGCAAGTACACCGGCGAGACCCGGCTGCCGCTGATCCTGCAGAACTTCCACCGCTACACGTTCTACCTGGCCTTGGTCATCACGTTGATCAACACGTGGGACGCGATCCTGGCGTTCAACGGCGAGGACGGGTTCGGCATCGGGCTGGGCAACATCATCCTGGTGGGTAACGTCATCATGCTGTGGTGCTACACGCTGTCGTGCCACTCGTGCCGGCACATCACCGGCGGACGGCTGCGCAGCTTCTCGCGGCACCCGATCAGGTACCGGTGGTGGACGTTCGTCTCCAAGCTCAACACCCGGCACATGCAGTTCGCGTGGATCACTCTGGGCACCCTGGCGCTGACCGACTTCTACATCTGGATGCTCGCCTCGGGGACCTGGTCCGACCTGCGATTCCTGTAACCATTCGATCACCTCGATCCGGAGAAACACGCGTGAGGGAGTCATGACCGACCCGAGCAGCATCGAACGGCACACCTTCGACGTCGTCGTCGTCGGTGCCGGCGGCGCCGGCTTGCGCGCGGCCATCGCGGCGCACGACGCCGGCGCCAAGGTCGCACTGGTGTGCAAGTCGCTGCTGGGCAAGGCGCACACCGTGATGGCCGAGGGCGGCATCGCCGCGGCCATGGGCAACGTGTGGTCCGAAGACAACTGGAAGGTGCACTTCCGCGACACCATGCGTGGCGGGAAGATGCTCAACCACTGGCGGATGGCTCAGCTGCACGCCCAGGAGGCGCCCGAGCGCGTTCACGAGCTCGAGGAGTGGGGGGCGCTGTTCGACCGCACCCCCGACGGCCTGATCTCTCAGCGCGACTTCGGCGGTCACCGCTACGCCCGGCTGGCCCACGTCGGCGACCGCACCGGTCTGGAGCTCATCCGGACGCTGCAGCAGCGCGCCGTGGCCCTGGGCATCTCGGTGTTCATGGAATGCACCATCACCAAGTTGTTCAGCGACGGCGAACGGGTCAGCGGAGCGTTCGGCTACTGGCGGGAGTCAGGGCGGTTCATCGTCTTCGAAGCGCCCTCCGTCGTGCTGGCCACCGGCGGGATCGGCAAGTCCTACAAGGTCACGTCGAACTCGTGGGAGTACACCGGCGACGGGCACGCGCTGGCCCTGGCCGCCGGCGCCGACCTGGTCAACATGGAGTTCGTCCAGTTCCACCCGACGGGCATGGTCTGGCCACCGTCGGTCAAGGGGATCCTGGTCACCGAATCGGTCCGCGGCGACGGCGGTGTGCTGCGCAACAGCGAGGGCCGGCGGTTCATGTTCGACTACATCCCGGAGTTCTTCAAGGCTGAGACGGCCGACACCGAGGAAGAGGCCGACCGCTGGTACAACGACAAGACCAACAACCGTCGTCCGCCGGAGCTGTTGCCGCGCGATGAGGTCGCCCGAGCGATCAACGCCGAGGTGAAGGCCGGACGGGGCACGCCGCACGGTGGTGTCTACCTCGACATCGCCAGCCGACACCCGGCCGAGTACATCAAGCGCCGGCTGCCGTCGATGTACCACCAGTTCAAAGAGCTGGCCGACGTCGACATCACGGCCGAGCCGATGGAGGTCGGGCCGACCTGCCACTACGTCATGGGTGGTGTCGCGGTCGACCCCGACACCGGCGAGTCCGACGTCCCCGGGTTGTACGCAGCCGGCGAGGTGGCCGGCGGGATGCACGGCTCCAACCGGTTGGGCGGCAACTCGCTGTCCGACCTGCTGGTCTTCGGCCGCCGCGCCGGCTTGAACGCGGCGTATGCCGCAGCGCGCAAGCGCGAGCGGGCCAGTGTGAGCGATGACGACGTCCGCGCGGCCGCCGAGCATGCTCTGGCACCGTTCTCCAGCACCGGGGACGAGAACCCGTACAGCGTCCAGCACGACCTGCAGGAGGTCATGCACTCCCTGGTCGGCATCATCCGTACCGCCGAGGAGATGCAGCAGGCTCTGGACAAGCTCACTGAGCTGCGCAAACGGACCGCACGGATGAGCGTCGAGGGTCACCGCCAATACAACCCCGGATGGCACCTCGCGCTGGACCTCCACAACATGCTGCTGGTCTCGGAGTGCATCGCCCGAGCCGCACTGGAACGTACCGAGAGTCGCGGTGGCCACACCCGGGACGACTACCCCGCCACCGACGACACGTGGGGCACCATCAACCTGCTCTGCAGGCTCGACGGTGACTCCGTGAACGTCCGACAGGTCCCGCTGCCGTCCATGCCGGACGAGTTGCGCGCCCTGTTCGACGAGAAGTGAGCCGATACGAAACACCGCCCGAGGAGGCGTGAATGGGGTACGACCTCAATATGAAGGTCTGGCGCGGTGACGCCACGGGAGGCGAGTTGGTCCCGTACACCGTTCCAGTCGAAGAGGGCGAGGTCGTCCTCGACGCTTTGCACCGCATCCAGGCCACGCAGTCCGGCGACCTGGCGGTGCGCTGGAACTGCAAGGCCGGCAAGTGCGGCTCGTGCAGCGCCGAGATCAACGGCAAGCCGCGGCTGACCTGCATGACCAGGCTGTCGACCTTCGAACGGGGCGAGACGGTCACCGTCACGCCGATGCGGACCTTCCCGATCATCCGCGACCTCGTCACCGACGTGTCGTACAACTTCAAGGTCGCCGAGACCATCCCGGCCTTCGCACCGGAGAAGCGACGCGACGACGGCACGTACCGGATGCAGCAGGAAGACGTCGAGCGGGGCCAGGAGTTCCGCAAGTGCATCGAGTGCTTCCTGTGCCAGGACGTCTGCCACGTCATCCGCGACCACGAGGAGAACAAGCAGGCGTTCTCCGGCCCGCGCTTCTTCCTGCGCTACGCCGAGCTCGAGATGCACCCGCTGGACACCAACGATCACCGCAAGCTGGCTCAGGAGCGTGCGGGCATCGGGCTGTGCAACATCACCAAGTGCTGCACCGAGGTGTGCCCCGAGGGCATCAAGATCACCGACAACGCCATCATCCCGGTCAAGGAGCGCGTCGTCGACCGGTCGTTCGACCCCGTCACCTGGCTCGGCCGCAAGATCTTCCGCCGCGACCAGCTGCCGGAGTCGCAGACCCCGACCCTCCCCCAGGACTGATCATCTTCCAAATGATCATGTTCACTAGGCAATTCCCTACCCCACCACCCGTACAAGCATGGTGAAGTAGCAGAAGTCCTAGTGATGTCCCCCGGCTGGAGGCCGCGATGACGCTCTACAACGCGGACGACCTGACCGCCGCCCTCGGCGAGCTGCCCGACTGGTCCGGAGACACCTCCGGCATCAGCCGCACCGTCGAGGCGGCGGACTTCCCGACCGCCATCGCCATCGTCGACGACGTCGCCGAGGCGGCCGAAGCCGCCGATCACCACCCCGACATCGACATCCGCTGGCGCAAAGTGACCTTCACCCTGTCGACGCACTCGGCCGGCGGCGTGACGCAGGCCGACATCGACCTGGCGCACGCCATCGACCGCGTGATCACCCAGCACGCCACGTCCTGACGGGAGCAGCCATTGACGCCGCCCCCGCCGCGCGTGCTCAAGCACACGCACGCATGTGTCGAAGTGCAGCGCGGCCCGGACCGTATCGTGGTGGATCCGGGCGCACTGGGCCAGCCGCCATCGTTGGACGGGTGCGGCGGCGTGCTGATCTCCCATGGTCACTACGACCACGCGGATGTCCCGCTCCTCGAACAAGCTGTCAAAGCCGAGATCCCGGTCTTCGGTCCGGCCGACCTCGGCGCCACCGTCGGCTCGCAGGCTCTCGCGGCGTACATGACGGTGCTGCGACCAGGTGAACATCACCTGATCGGCGGTTTCTCCGTCGACGTCGTCGGCGGCCGGCACGCCGCGGTGCATCCGGAGCACCCTGGCCCGGAGAACCTGGGTTACATGATCGACGGCCGGATTCTCATCACCGGTGACGAACACCCGCACGTCGACGCTGCGGTGGATGTGCTCGTCACCCCTGTCGACGCTCCCTGGCTGCGGGCGGTGGACCTGATCGACTTCGTGCGGAGGGTCGAGCCCGGCACCGTCATCGGGGTGCATGACGGGCTTCTCAACGATGCCGGCCTCGCGGTGGCCGACGCGGTTCTCACGTCATTGCCCCGAGAAGGCGCCGACGCTGCCGTTCGACTCGCGATCGGTGACTACTACGACCTCAGCCCGGGTGCCGCAGTACGGTGACGGCGAAATCCGCGTCGTCGTGCCACGCCTTGAGATCCCACGTCGCGAACCGGTGCTCGATGTGCAGGCCAGCCTCGCGCACGCTGGCGTCGAAGTCATCGAGCGCCAGGTGCCGGTTGACGTGGAAACCCACGATGACGAACCCGTCCGGGCGGACGTGGGCTCCGATGCGCCGCAGCACCTCCGTCTCGGTCCGCGGGGCCACGAACACCATGACGTTGCCGGCCACCACCGCGGCGTCGAACGGCTCGGTGATGCCGGCGGCGGGCAGATCCAGCTCGGCGAGATCGCCGACCAGCCACTGCGGCCCAGGGTGGTCCTCGCGGGCGGCGTCGATGAGAACCGGGTCGACGTCCACGCCGACGACGGTGTGGCCGCGAGCGTGCAACTCCGCACCGACCCGGCCCGGCCCGCAGCCGGCATCGAGGATGCGCGCCCCACGCGGCACCATGGCGTCGACCAGCCGGGCCTCACCGGCCAGATCCTCGCCTTCGGCGGCCATCCGACGGAATCGCTCGACGTACCACTGCGAGTGGCCGTCCTTCGTATCGCTCACCCAACGCGTCAACTCAGCCACACCGCCAGCCTAGCCGCGGCCTCTGGCGCCTCAGCTGGGCCCGAGGTACACGTACCGGTGGGCCGGCTTGATGTGCTGGTTGACGAACGCGCCCATGCTCTCGGCACGAAACAGCGCCTCCGCCGTAGCTGCGTCGACGTCGAGATAGCGGTAGATCTCGCCGGAGACGAACTCGATCTCCAGCGTCTTCGTCCGCTCGTCGTATCCCGCCGAGGCCAGGGCCGACGACGACACGGGGCGCCGGCGCTCGTGCCGGTCGGTCACGGGCAGGTCGATGGCGAGGCCGTCGCTGGCCACGAAGATCGGGCCCGCGTAGTGCGCGGCGGCATCAGCGCGCGACCGGTCCAGGTCGTTGCCGGGCCAGTGGTGCGTCAGCATCAGCGCATGAGCCCCCGCCGCGCTCGCAGCGGCCCCGGCGTCTGCTGCGGTCAGATTGAACTGCGGTGTTCCGGGCGGCGCGGGCTCGACGCCCGGCTGCTGGTGCCGATCGGTGGCGTCCACGACGTACATGGCCGCCTCGCGGCCCAACTCCGCCAAGGACGGTGACGGCCCGGTGTCGCCGGTGAACGCCACGGCGACCTCGTCCGCTTCGACCCTGACCCCGGCATTGAGGACGTAGTGCGGCAGCTCCACGGTGCTGAGCCGTACCGTCCCCACCTCGACCGACTCCCCCGGAGCTTCGACCCACTCGAACACCTGCCGGATGGGGTCCTCGTCACCCGCGGCAGCCACCAGGGCGTCCACCACCGGCCGGGGCGCGATCAACGGGATCGGCGGCGCCTGGCGGCGCGTGTACCACCGCGCCCGGAAGAACCCGTACAGGTCGGCGGTGTGATCAGGGTGTTCGTGCGTGACGGCGATGGCGTCGACCTCGTCGCCGTGGTGCCCGCCCAGGTGCGCGAACAGTCGCGGCAGCGTTCCCCAGCCGAGGTCGACGACGACGCGTGTGCCCGCGTGCTCGACGACGTAGCCGCTGCAGGCGCGGTCCGGGCCGGGAAACGCGCCGGAGGCCCCGAGGACGTTCAGCCGCATCACCAACGGCGAAACCCTCCTTCGCTGTTGATCACTTGGCCGACGACCCAACGTCCCTCATCGCTGACCAGCCAGGCGATCAACCGCGCCGGATCGTCCGGCTCGCCGAACCGGCCGGCGGGGAACTGTCGCTGAACGGCCTGAATGACCTCGAGCGGACGATCACCACCGACCTCGTCCAGGTAACCGGTGTTGACCGGGCCCGGATTGACGGTGTTGAGAATGATCCCCTGCTCGATGAGACCGTCGGCGACCGAGGCGGTGACCCCGGCCAGCGCGGCCTTGGAGGTGGCGTAGGCGATCTCGTCACGCATCGCGCCCAGTTGCTGGCCGGAGGTCATCCAGACGACGCGACCGCCGGGCCGTCCGTCGTGCTGGGCCGCGAACGCCTTGGTCGCCAACAGGGTGGAGCGGGTGTTGACCTGCCAGTACCCATCCAGGAGGTCAGCGCTGAGCTGACCGAGCTCGCCGTCACCGCCGCTGCGGGCGTGATTGCACACCAGAATGTCCAGATGCCCCGACACCGAACGCGCGGCGTCGATCAACGTCTCGCCGGCATCAGGGGCGGCCAGGTCGAGGCTCATGTGCTCCAGCTGCGCGTCGTCGGCCAGCTGCTCCCGCAGTGCGGCGAGGACGTCGTCGATCCGGTCCGCCCCGTAGGGCTGATCCACGTCATGAGCGACAAGATGCTGGACGAACAGGCTCGCCCCCATGCCCGCCAGCCGCGAGGCGATGGCGAACCCGATGCCCCGCCTGCGGCTGACGCCGGTGACCACAGCGACGCGGCCGGCCAACGGCCATGACGTCACGACGCCCCGCTCCGCTCGAAGCGCACGTCGGCAGCATGCGGCACCAGGACGGCCTGATCACCCACCGACCATTCGGCCACCCGGCTCACCACCGCCGCCGGCACCTCGTCGGCGACGCCCGCCCAGGCCGGCGCCGGCTGGGTGGCGTGCGCGTCGTGCGGCAAGACCACGCCGAACCCGCCCGCCAACGCACCGCGCACCGTCGCCGCGACACACATCTCCGAGTGCAGGCCCGCCACGGCGATCGACGTGACCCCGCGCTCGCGCAGGTCCGCCTGCAGACTCGTGCCTTCGAACGCGTCGTCGGCCTCCTTGCGCACCAGCAGGTCGCCGTCGCCTCGTTCCACCGCCAAGGCCCACCCGGGGGTCTCCGGCTCCTCCGGCGCGCCTGGGGGACCGTCGTTCTGCACGAGCACAACGGTCACGCCGGCCGATCGGGCCCGGACCAGCAAGTCGTCGACGACGGTGAGCAGTTGCTGCGCTGCTGGAACGGCGCGAGCGCCGTACACGAAGGCATGCTGGACGTCGACGACGACGAGGGCGTCGGCGATGGGCCGGTCGTCGGCCGTCATCGTGAGCTCCACCGGCGCTCGGCCGCGTCCGCCACCCGCTCGAGCTTGTCGACGTACCCGGTCCACCACTGCGCGTCGTGCTCGGGAAGGTTGGTGTTTTCGCGGCGTAGCCCGATCGCCCCGTCGATCTGTTCACGCACGATGTCGGCGTGTCCGGTATGACGAGCGGTCTCGTTGATCATGTGCACCAGGATTCGATGCAGCGTGACGTCTCGACGGTCGGCCGGCCACCACGGCACCCGGCCGGCATCGTCGAGTCCGAGAGCGTCGATCGTCGCGTCGGCGTGGGCCCACGACCGCCGGTAGAAGTCCAGGACCCACTCGAGCGATTCGTCTTCGGTGGCCCACATGTCGGCGTTGTCGTCGGCGTCATCGGCCAACCACGGCAGCGGCTCGGATGCCGGCCGGTCGAAGACGAGGCCGAAGTACTCGAACTCCATGCTGCCCACGTGCTTGACCAACCCGAGCAGGTTGGTTCCGCTCGCCGTCAACGGCCGTCGGGCATCGCGTTCGCCGAGCCCGTCCAGCTTCCACAGCAGCGCTTCGCGGGAGGTTTGCAGATACAGCTTCAGGGTGTCCTTGGCGCCAGGCATGCGCCGACGATAGCGGCGCGGGACTCCGGGCGCCGCTAGTTTTCGCCCGTGCCCACGCTGACGGACGAACCCGGAGAAATCGGATCCTCCGATGTCACCAGGTGAGACCTGGCGACGGAAAAGATCATGACCGCTTCCAAGTCAAACGTGACGGGAGTAACATGGCCCAACACATTCCATGATCCACTCCCCCGTGAGGACCCCGATGTCGAGCACTGAAACGCCACCGGCGCAGAACGACGCCCCTGCGCACATCGATACGACCAAAGCCAGCATCGCGCGGGTCTACGACGCCTTCCTCGGCGGCAAGGACAACTACGAGGTCGACAGGCAGGTGTTCCAGCAGGTCCTCACCATCGCCCCGGAGTCACCGGAGCTGGCCCGAGACTTCCGCACCTGGCTCATCCGCGCGGTGCGGTTCCTGGCCGCCGGCGCGAACATCGACCAGTTCCTCGACCTCGGCTCCGGGTTGCCGACGGCTGAGAACACCCACCAGGCGGCGCAGCGGATCAACCCCGAGGCCGAGGTCGTCTACGTCGACAACGACCCCATCGTCGCCGCGCACGGGCGCGCGCTGCTCGAGGAGAACGAGCACACCCACTTCATCGCAGCCGACCTCCGCGAGCCCGAGACGGTGCTCAACCACCCGGTCGTCACCCGCAACCTCGACTTCAGCCGGCCGATCGCCCTGATGCAGTGCGCCACGATCCACCACGTCGACGACGACGCCGATCCATACGGCATCATGCAGACCTACATCAACGCGCTCGCGCCGGGCTCGTACGTGGGGCTCACCCACTTCTACGACCCCGAAGACGGCGGCAAGTACACCGAGCTCGCGAAGGGTATCGAGAAGACGTTCCGGGAGAGCTCGATGGGCACCGGCCGCTTCCGTACCCGTGCGGAGATCATGTCGTTCTTCGACGGCCTGGAGCTGCTCGAACCGGGCTTGGTCCTGCTGGCCGACTGGTACCCGGAGGGACCGCGGGTGCAACCGTTGCCGGACTCCGGCCACATCGCGCTCGGCGCGGTGGCGCGCAAGCCCTGACGTCAAACCTCAGCAGCGCCGCTGACGACGGCCGCCGCACGACGTAGCTCGTCGGCGCGGTCAGCGGCGCCACGGCGCTCAGCGTCGTCCGCCTCAGCGTGCATCTCGGCGATCTCGCGCTCGACCACGCGTCGTTCGTCGGCGTCGGTGAGCTCCCGGCGCGCTGACTCGCCCGCGCCCAACCCGACGACCGCACCTGCGACGTGGTCGGAATCCACCGGCAGATCAGCGCTCACCGGGACCGCCTCGGCGTTGTCCAGCGCGGCCAGCACCGAACGCAAAGCGTTGGCCGCCACGCGATCGCGCTCGCGCATCGCCGTGGTCAGCTGGTGGCGAAGTCCGGCACGCAACGTCGACGTCGTCATGGCCGCCAGCCTAGCGATTTGCCGCGCTCGGCCAGCGCCGCCGCGAGAATGCGCACCGCCTTGGGACCGACGCCGTGCAGAGCCAGTAGCTCTGCTTCGGACCGCTGCGCGACGTCGTCCAATGTCACCAGCCCGGCCCCGAGCAGCGCGCGGGTCGCCGGCTTGCCGATAGCCGGCGGCAGGTCACTGTGCGCCGGCACCTGGCCGGCGTCGACGTCGGCCAGCGCCGCCGCGAGACGCTTCGGTGCACGATGCGACCACGCCGCCCGCACGAGCGCGTTGAGATCCTTTCCGTTGATGTCGGCCAACGGAATGCGCACCCCGATCTGCTGGCCCATCCGGATCAACCGCTCGGCGCTCGGATGGGCGGCGAGGGTGGACTCGACGACGTCGTCCGACACCTGCAACTGAACCTTGCCGTCCTTGGTGACCGAGGCGAAACCCTTGCCCCGGACATTGAAGGCGACCATCCCGAAGTCGGTGCCTTCGGTCACCTCGGGCAGACCGGATGCTGCCTTGCGCAGTTGAGCCTCCGTCGTCATGTCGCTTGATCGTAGCCAGCGGTCCCCTTGACCTGACCGCCCGGAGCGCTGTTAGAACCGTCGTAGCCGGTTCACTCCTGGTGCGCCGGTCCGGTCCGCCCCGATGACCAGGAGGCCCCATGCACCATGACGTGCTCGCATTCGACGCTCAGGCAACCGACACCGACCTCGACGACCTACGCTCACGGCTGGCTGCCGCGCGACTGCCGGAAGCCGAGACCGTCAGCGGTGCCGCGCCCCACCGCCGGTGGGAGCAGGGGGTTCCACTCGCCGACCTCGAAGACGTGGTGGCCTACTGGCAGACCGAGTACGACTGGCGCGCTTTCGAGACCCGGCTCAACCGGATCGGTCAGTTCCGCACGACCATCGACGGGCTCGGAATCCACTTCCTGCATCGCCGATCACCCCGCGCCGATGCCACACCCTTGATCCTGACGCACGGCTGGCCCGGCAGCGTCGCCGAGTTCGCCCATGTCGTCGACGAACTGGCAGACCCGAACGACCCGGCGAAGCCCGCATTCCACGTCGTCGCGCCCTCACTGCCGGGCTTCGGTTTCAGCGACAAGCCGGTCACGACGGGCTGGGGAATCGAGAAGATCGCAGCAGCGTGGGTGCAGCTGATGGACACGCTGGGCTACCCCAGATTCGTCGCCCACGGCGGGGACTGGGGAGGCGTGATCACAGCGATCCTCGCCGGCAGGTTCCCCGAGAACGTCATCGGCATCCACACCACGGTGGCTCAGCCGCCGCCGGGCCTGACGACCGACGGGCTGACAGCGGCAGAGCGGCAATGGGTCGACGACTCCCGCGACTTCTGGAACCACCGCGCGGCCTACGCGAAGCAGCAGGCGGCCCGGCCGCAGACCATCGGCTACTCGCTCGTCGACTCACCCGTCGGACTTCTCGCCTGGATCCTCGACAAGTTCGCCGAGTGGACCGATACCGAGGACACCCCGTTCGAGACGATCTCTCGAGACAGTGTTCTGGACAACGTCACCCTGTACTGGCTGACGCGGACCGGCGCATCCTCAGCGCGCATCTACTACGAGAGCCACAACTCACTCGACCCAGACCTCCGGGTCGACATCCCGTCGGCTATCAGCATCTATCCGCGCGACATCGAAAAATGGCCGCGAGTGTGGGCGCAGGAACGGTTCCGGCGGATCGTGCGCTGGAGAACACCTGACGCGGGAGGACATTTCCCCTCCCTGGAGGTGCCGGAGTTCTTCGTCGAAGACCTGCGAGACGGCCTCACCGCGGTGCTCGCCGCTGAGACCGAGTCGTGAGCCCGTGCAGCTGGGTCGGTCGCCGCCACGGCGGTTAGCCTGAGCGCCATGGGATGGTTCTCGCGCAGAGGTGCAGGGCCCGAACCGCAACGCGATGACGCACCGTCCGTCGAGCCGGCACCAGCCGAACGTCACCCGTTCGCGAATCTCGCCGTCCCCGAGCTCGCGAGTCCCGAGTTCGTCATCGTGAATCCGGTCGATGACCACAGCGTCCTCGGCCAGGTCGAGCGTGACTGGCAGGTGGAGGTACATCGCCCCGGGCAGCGCAGCTACGACGCCCGAATCGCGATGAAGGTGCCCGCGGACAGCCCCTTCGAGCTCTCGCTCGACATGCCGCTGCCCGGCCTCATCGATGCTGACGCCCCCGACCGTGTCTACCTGCTGGAAGCGCCGGGCGGTGACGACGTGCCGCGCCCTTCTGACCAGCTGAAGCAGTACCGCGTCGAGCGCGATCTGCGCACGGTCGAGCTGCTGGAGCGCTACCCACGCCCGACCGTGGAGGATCTCGCCGTCGCGCTGGCGAACGCTCCGGTGCCGCCGAAGCACCTGATCACCGACGCCTTTCTCACCCGCCTCGACCTGCTCACCACCTTCGAGGCCCGGCGGATCGCCGACCGCGCCCGTGCCATGGGCGAGACCTGGACCGAGATCGAGCGTGACGTCTCGCGTGCAGCGATCCGCTACGAGAGCTCCGATGATGAGCGCTTCACCACGCCGGCGTATCAGCTCGCCACCATCGCCCCGGGCGGCGAGGAATGGTACGACGAGCACTCGTTCATTTTCATGGTCGCCGCACAGGCGGTCTACGTACGCGAGAGCGATCCGAGCGAGCTGCCTGCCATCGGCACGATCCTGCGCCCCTTCGTCGAGGAATTCGGCGCGATCCCGCTGCCCGGATGACGCCAACCAGCGATGACCGTCCCACGATCCGGAGCAAGGGCGCTCACTCGATGCTCAGTCGAACACCGACCGGACGATCTCGGCGATGCGCTTCTCCGTGTCGTCGTCGACGGTCTCGAAATACCATGCGGCCGGCATCAACGTCCCGTCCCCGCCGCCTGCAGCCCGGAAGGCCACCTTCTCGGTGATCGCGAGATTCATCCGTTCGTCGTTGCGCAACGTCACGAGCGCGGGCGTGCTCGCCGACCTCGCGTAGGCGGGCATCCCGTACCAGATGCGCGGCTTCGAGGTGGGAGCCGCCTCCATGATGATGTCGTGCACGCGCCGCATGACCGACCGCCGCGGCTCGTCCATCGTCGCGATCCTGTCGACGACTTGGGTCAGGTTCTTCTCGTCCTTCGACGACATGCCATGTCCTTTCGTCGGCCGATGCCGGGCATCGGCGGAATGAAGTTGACGCACCAGGGCGTCGCACCCCATCCGGACATGTCCTGAATGCTCAGGCCTCTCCGCGATGATTCACGTGGTCGTCACGTGGAAGCGCTGTCGGTGGCCGTGCAACCGCGATCAGAATACCTGAACCACCGACGGATAGACCGAGAGATGGGCATTGTCGGCATCGTCGATCTCGGCTGGACTTCTGGCGGGCTATTTGCGGGCTGGCAGTACGTCATCGACGTCCAGATCGAGGATCGCGTTGGCGACCTCGGCCGGTAAGAGTGTCGACCAGATGATCTCGCCCGGGCCGGGGTTCATCTCTCCGATGCCATACAGGCGAATCTAACGGCCGCGTCCGACAGCCAGGGAGGACGTAAAGTGCCGCTATCTCGGCAGGCCGCCGAGGTCGTCGAGCTCTTCGGCGCTGAGCCCGGTCATGAGCGACACAGCAGCGGCGTCGGTGCCGTTGAGTTGGCTTAATGCAGCTTTGATACCGGCATTGATCTCGTCGCGATGGGCAGCGATGTACTCGCGCACGGCAGCATCGACGATGTCCTTCTTCGAACGGGACAAGAAGTGAGCTGCTTGCGACACGAGTTCGTCAGTGGCGGCGTCGATTTTGATCGGCGCAGTAGCGGCCATAGCGTTGCCCTCCATCTTGGGTACCAAGGTACCACCTTCTACCATCCGAGCCAAAGGCGCTCGCCCGTTGCTATCGATCGACAGTTCGCCGACGCGGGCTGGCCGGTGCAGGACAGCACATCCCTCGACCTGTTCGCGGCCTAGAGGTCCTCACACGCCGGGGAGTTCGCGGGCGGTGGCTCGTCGAGCGATGGCCACTTCGTCGGCAACGTGCACTTCGCCGCAGGCATCGCGCTGTGCCGGAACGCTGGATGCATCGTGACCCACTCCAGCAATGGGCCATTGGAGACCGGCCGGGGGCTGATCGCCGCCGCAGACGCGGAAATGCACAAGCGGGTGATCTGCCTCATGGCACCGCACCTCACGGCAATCGACCATGCCGGATAACCCAGGGCTGGTGCCCAACTACGCGGCTGGGCGTCGGACCAATCAGCGAAGCGGCTACTTCGTGTCGCCTGACGCTACACGTTGAACCGGAACTCGACGACGTCGCCGTCGGCCATCACGTAGTCCTTGCCTTCGATACGGACCAGCCCCCGCGCCTTCGCTTCGGCCATCGAGCCGGCCGCCACGAGGTCGTCGAAGGACACGACCTCGGCCTTGATGAAGCCTTTCTGGAAGTCGGTGTGAATGACGCCCGCCGCCTCAGGGGCGGTGGCGCCCTTGCGGATCGTCCAAGCTCGGGCTTCCTTCGGTCCGGCCGTCAGGAACGTCTGCAGCCCCAGGGTGTCGAAACCGACGCGGGCCAGCATGTCGAGGCCGGATTCCTCCTGCCCCATCGACTGCAGGAGCTCGAGCGCTTCCGCGTCGTCCAGTTCGGCGAGCTCGGCCTCGATCTGGGCGTCGAGAAAGATCGCTTCGGCTGGGGCGACGAGCGCGCGCAACTCGTCCTTCAGGGCGTCGTCACCGAGCTCCTCCTCGTCCATGTTGAACACGTAGAGGAACGGCTTGGACGTCAACAGGTGCAGTTCGCGTAGCGGCTCGGGGTCGAGTCCGGCGGCGAAGATGGTCCGGCCCTCGTCGAGTACCGCTCGGGCCTGCTCGACGGCGGCGACCTGCTCCTGCTTGTCCTTGATCATCCGCGCTTCTTTGACCAGCCGCGGCAGCGCGTTGTCGATGGTCTGGATGTCGGCCAGAACCAGCTCGGTGTTGATGGTCTCGATGTCGGCTTTCGGATTGATCGTGCCGTCGACGTGGACGACGTCAGAGTCGTTGAACACCCTGATGACCTGGCAGATCGCATCGGCTTCACGGATGTTGGCCAGGAACTTGTTGCCCAGGCCTTGTCCCTCCGAGGCACCCTTCACGATGCCGGCGATGTCCACGAAGCTGACCGTGGCCGGAATCTGCCGGGCCGAGCCGAAGATCTCGGCCAACGTCGCCAGCCGGGAGTCGGGAACCCCGACGACGCCGACATTCGGCTCGATGGTGGCGAACGGATAGTTGGCCGCCAGGACGTTGTTCTTGGTCAACGCGTTGAACAGGGTCGACTTGCCGACGTTGGGAAGACCGACGATTCCGATGGTGAGACTCACGGTCGTCAAGGGTACGCCGTAGCGCCGCGCCTGCCGCGTTGTGTCGGAGGCGGCGGGCACAGTGGGACCCATGAACGCAACCGGCATCCTCGCGACGTCGATCGCGCTGCTCGTGGGTTTCGCTTTCGGCGCCCTGACGTTGCGCGTCCGAGCGGCCACGCTCGTGGCCGAACGCGATGCCGCCCGGGCCGAACGCGACACCGTCCGGGCCGAGCGCGATGCGTCCTACGCCGAGCTCGACGAGGCCGAGCAGCTTCTGCGGCAGGCGCAGAGCGAGCGCACGCGGCTCGAGACCCAGCTGGAGAACGCGCGGGTGGCCGCTGACGAGAAACTCGCCTTGATTCGTGCCGAGCAGGCTCGGTTGACCCACGAGTTCGAGCGGCTGTCCACCGATGCCCTGCGGCGCAACCGGGCCGAGTTCCTCGAACTGGCCACCGAGCAGTTGAAGAACTCCGAAGAACGCTCCCGCGCCGAGCTCGAGCACCGCCGGGCCGCGGTCGAGGCGCTGGTGAAGCCGCTGAACGAGCAACTGTCGAAGGTCGCCGATCACGCCAACGAGCTCGAGCGCGCTCGCGCCACGGCCTACGCCGAGCTGCGAACACAGGTCGAGGCGATGGGCAAGGACTCAGAGAAGCTGCGGCTGGAGACTCAGCAGCTGGTCACCGCGTTGCGCGCACCTCAGGTACGCGGTCGCTGGGGTGAGCTCCAGCTGCGTCGGGTGGTCGAGATGGCCGGCATGGTCGAGCACGTCGACTTCGCCGAGCAGGCTTCCGCGCAGACCGCCGACGGCAAGCTCCGCCCTGACATGGTCGTCAACCTCGCCGGAGGCAAGCGCGTCGTCGTCGATGCCAAGGTCTCCTTCAACGGCTACCTGGAAGCCCAGGAGGCTCGGGACGACTCGACGCGGCAGGCTCGGCTGGCGGCGCATGCCCGCCACCTCAAGGCGCACATCGACTCGCTGGCCCGCAAGCAGTATTGGTCGCAGTTCGAGCCGTCCCCGGAGTTCGTCGTCATGTTCGTGCCCTCCGACGTCTTCCTCAACGCGGCACTCGAGCAGGACCCGACGCTGTTCGAGCATGCCTTCGAGCGCAACATCGTCATGGCCACCCCAGCGACGTTGGTCGCCTTGCTACGTACGGTCGGCTACACGTGGCGGCAGGAAGCCCTGGCCCGCAACGCCCAAGAGGTGCTGTCGCTGGGCCGAGACCTGCATGCGCGGTTGTCGACCCTGGGCGGCCACATCAGCCGGCTGGGCCGCCAACTCGACAACGCCGTCAAGTCCTACAACGACACCGTCAGTTCGCTGGAGAGCCGCGTCCTGGTGACAGCGCGCCGGATGAGCGAGCTCCGAGTTGTCGACGGCGACCTCGAAGCTCCGGCGCAGGTCGAACGAGCGGCCCGCAGGACGCAAGCGCCCGAGTTGACGGTCTCGGTCGACGAATCCAGCGCGGTCGACGACATCCGCACCGACCCGCGCTACGGCCTCAACGCCGCTACCGACGCGAACGCCGGGGCCAACGCGCCGGAGCTCGACGGCACCCAGGGCTGATCAGGTGGACGCGGACGACTTGAGGTCGCGGCGCAGCTCACGGGGCAACGAGAACATCAGCGATTCCTCGGTGGTGCGGTGCTCTTCCACCGTCGGGAATCCGCGCTGGGCCAGCCAGTCGACGACCTCGGTGACGAGGTCCTCAGGGACCGACGCACCGCTGGTCAGGCCCACGGTTTGTACCCCGTCCAGCCATGCTTCGTCGATCTCACCGGCGTTGTCCACGCGGTAGGCGGCATCCGCGCCGGCGTCGAGGGCCACCTCGACCAGACGGACCGAGTTGGACGAATTCGCCGAGCCGACGACGATGACCAGCTCCGATTCGGCCGCGATCTCCTTCACCGCGACCTGGCGGTTCTGGGTGGCGTAGCAGATGTCGTCGCTGGGCGGGCTGATGAGGTCGGGGAAGCGCTGACGCAGCCGCTCGACCGTCTCGTACGTCTCGTCCACCGAGAGCGTGGTCTGCGAGAGCCACACGACCCGGGACGGGTCGCGCACCTGCACCTTGTCGACGTCGTCGGGCCCCTCGACCAGCTGGACATGGTCAGGAGCCTCGCCCGCCGTGCCCTCGACCTCCTCGTGCCCGTCGTGGCCGATGAGCACGATGTCGAGGTCGTCGCGGGCGAAGCGGCGGGCCTCGTTGTGCACCTTGGTCACCAGCGGGCAGGTCGCGTCGATGGTGCGCAGCTCGCGCTTGGCGGCTTCGTCATGAACCATCGGCGACACGCCGTGCGCGGAAAAGACCACCAGGGCGCCCTCGGGCACTTCGCCGAGTTCTTCGACGAAGATCGCACCGCGCTGCTCGAGCTGTTCCACGACGTGCTTGTTGTGCACGATCTGCTTGCGGACGTACACCGGCGAACCGTAATGCTCGAGAGCCTTCTCTACGGTGACGACGGCTCGATCGACGCCCGCGCAGTAACCTCGCGGCGCCGCCAACAGGACACGACCCTCAGCAGCCATACCGCCCATCGTATGTGCGACCCCTGGCGGCATCGCCTCCAGGCGCTTCGCCCGGTAGCGTGCCGGTCGTGGCCTTGGACACATCCCCGCAGCAACCGGCACCGGTTCGCGTGATCTCGAAGTTGATCGGCGAATGGATTCATCGGCTCGGCCCGGTGTGGGTGGAAGGCCAGGTCGCGCAGTACTCACGCCGCCCGGGAACGCAAACCGCCTTTCTCACCCTGCGCGACCCGGCGGCCGAAGTGTCGGTGACCGTCACCTGCGCCACCCGGCTGCTCGACGCGATGGAGGTGCCGCTGACCGACGGCGTGCGCGTCGTCGTCCACGCCAAGCCGTCCTGGTACTACACCCGGGGCACCCTGTCGCTGGCCGCTGACGACATCCGCCCGGTCGGGCTGGGCGACCTGCTCGCCCGGCTGGAGCGGCTGCGCAAGATACTCGCGGCGGAGGGGCTGTTCGACGCCGAGCGCAAGCGGTCTCTGCCGTTCCTGCCGCGCGGGGTCGGCCTGATCTGCGGACGTGATTCCAAGGCCGAACACGACGTGCTCGAGAACGCGCGGCGCCGCTGGCCCGGCGTACGCTTCCGCGTCGAACCGGTCGCCGTCCAAGGCGTCTCAGCGGTCAGCCAGATCCTGGAGGTCCTGCGCATCCTGGACCGCGACCCCGACATCGACGTGATCATCATCGCTCGTGGTGGCGGCTCGGTGGAAGATCTGCTGCCCTTCTCCGACGAAGCGCTCGTCCGCGCCGTCAGTGCGGCCACCACGCCAGTCGTCAGCGCCATCGGGCATGAAAGTGACACGCCGTTGGTCGACCTGGTTGCCGACTATCGGGCCTCCACCCCGACCGACGCCGCCAAGCGGGTCGTCCCCGACGTTCGTGAGGAACTCGATCGGGTCGCGCGGGCCCGCGAGCAGATCCGGTCGGCCCTGCGTCGTCGCCTCGACCATGAACGTGCCGGGCTGGACTCGGTCCGCTCCCGCCCGGCGCTCGCCGACCCCCACCACGCGCTACGCGTGCGCCGCGACGAGCTGACCCATCTGGTCGACCGTGCCCGGCGATCCATGCGCCACCTGCTCGACCGCGCGGCCTCCGACATCGACCACACCCGCGCCCGGGTGCGTGCGCTGTCACCGGCCGCGACGCTCGAGCGCGGTTACGCCGTCGTCCAGCGTGCCGACGACACTGTCGTGCGCAGCCCGGACGACGTGGAGCCCGGCGAGCACGTCCGGCTGCTGGTCGCCGGTGGCGTGATCGCCGCGACGATCGACGACCCACCGCCGGTGGAGCATTGACGCACCTGGCCGAGCGCACCCGCCGGTTACGGCGCGTAGGCGACGACGTCGATCAACTCGTCGATGATCATCCTTTGACTGAGCCGGCGGTCAGGCCGCTGACGATCCAGCGCTGCACGAGCAGGAAGAAGACGACGGCCGGGATGCTGAACACCAGCGCGACGGAGAAGACCACGGGCAGTGGGGTGACGAACTCGCCGATGAATGAGGCGACACCTCGCGACGCCGGCCACAGGTGCTGGTCCTGGATGAACGTGGTGGCGAACAGGTATTCGTTCCAGCCTTCGAAGAAGGTGATGACGCCTGCCGCGGCGATGGACGGCAACACCAGCGGCAGCAGGATCCTGAACAGGATCCTCCCGCGCGAACAGCCGTCGACACGGGCGGCCTCTTCGATCTCGTACGGCACCTTGTCCAGCGCGCTCTTCACGATCCACACCGCCACCGGCATGGCGAACGCGGTGTTCGCCAAGACGAGGCTGGTCAGGCCGTTGATCAGGCCTAGTGCCACGAACACGGCGTAGAGCGGGACGACGAGCAGCGCTTCGGGCATCATCTGCGTGGTGAACAGCGCGAAACTGAGTGCGCCACGTCCGGCGTAACGGAACCGCGAGATGGAGTACCCGACCACCACGGCCATGGACAGACTCAGCACGGTAGTGCCGGTCGCGACGATCGCGCTGTTGGCCAGCCAACGCAGCGGACCGTCCATCGTCAGCGCTTCGAACACCTGCGGCAGCCTGGCGAGGTCGAGACCGACGGATTGCCCACTGCCGTAGAGCTCTTCGTTCGTGCTGGTCGCGGTGTTGATCATCCAGTACACCGGGAACGCGGCGAAGACACACAGGACCAGCACGACCACCGCGCGCAGCAGAGTGGATCCAGGGTTCTTGAGCACGGCACTCACCCGATCTCCCGACGCCGGTCGGCGATGAAATAGACCACGGTCACCGCGATCGCCATCACCAGGCCGATCACGCCGATGGCAGCAGCCATGCCGAGGTTGGAGTTCTGAAACGCCTCCCGGTACACATTGATCACGATCGTGTTGGTGCTGTTCGCCGGCCCACCGCCGGTCAACAGCCAGATGATCTCGAACCGGCGGAACGACCAGATCGTCATCAACAACGCCACGATCCGCATCGTCGGAGAGATGTGCGGCAACACCACGGCGCGGAAGATCGTCATACTGTTCGCGCCATCGACACTGGCGGCCTCACGCAGTTCGGCGGGCACACTCTGCAACGCGGCCAGTACCACCAGCGTCACGAACGGAAACACCTTCCACACCGAGGCCAGGGTCACCGAGACCAATCCCATACTCGGATCGGTCAACCACCCCACCTCGCCGATACCCAACGAGCGCAGGCCCCGGTTGGCCACCCCGCTGTCGACGTTGTAGATCCAGCTGAACACCAACGCCACCGCAACCGTGGGAACCGCCCACGGCAACGTCAGCAGCGTCCGCGCCAACAGCCGCCCGGCGAACCTGTCGTTGATCGACAACGCCGCCACCGTGCCCAGCACCAACGCACCCACAACCGTGCCCGCGCTGTACAACACGGTGGTCAAGATCGAGTCATACAGCTTCCCGCTGCCGAGCAGCTCAGCGTAATTCTCCGCGCCGACCACGTCGCCACCGTTGGGATTCAACAGCTTGGTGTCGGTGAAGCTCAGCCACACACCACGCCCCAACGGCACAGCCATCAACGCCAGCAGATACAACGCCCCGGGACTGGCGAACACATACGGCGCCCACTCGATCTTCTTCCGGACCGATCGGCGGTTGCTGCGGCGCCGATCGGCTGCTGCTACGGCCATGTCGACACGCTCACGGACGATCGGAGATCCATCGCGGGTACGCCGACGAGCCAGCATGTGTCGGCCACGGCTACTGCACCGCTTCCTCGGCGCTGGCCTGTGCCTCGGCCAGTGCCTCGTCGACCGGGACGTCCTCGGTCAGGATCCGGGAGATCTGATTGAGAACGATCGTGCTGATCTCGGCGGTCTGGGTCTCGAAACCCTCGATCACCGCCGACCTGCTGTTCTCGGTCTGCTCCAAGAACATCGGCACCCACGGGCGTTCGGCAACGTAGTCCGCGGGCGGCTCGGAATCAGCCCCCAGCGCACTGGCACCCATGGCGGCATGGATCTCTTCCTGGACTTCCTCGGTGTAGAGCCACCGGATGAAGTCCTTGGCCAGCTCCGTGTGCTCACTGTTGGCATTGACCACGATGTAGGCGTGGTCCCGCACCGTGCCCTCTCCCGGGAACGGCAAGGAGGACACGCCGATCTCGTCGTGACCCACGGCGTCGTTGCCTTCGATCATGGCGGTCACGGCGGCGCTGTTGTCGATCATCATCGCGAGCTGGCCCTGAGCGAACGACGACCGCATCGTCGACGCGTCGTCCCCGATCGGGAAAGCACCGGAGTCATAGACGGCCTTGTACGCCTGGACCGCCGCAATGTTCTCGTCACTGTCGATGGTCAGGTTCTCGCCATCGGACCAGCCACCATCGAAGCCGTACGGCCAGGCGGCGAAGTCGGTCCACCAGGCCGCTTGTTCGTTCATCAGGTGCCGGACACCGAAGCCGGTCACGCCCGTGCGCTGCTGGATCTGCTGAGCGGCGGTCACGAGTTCCTCGGGGGTGGTCGGTGCAGCGACGCCGGCCTCGTCGAGGACCGTCTGGTTCCAGAAAAAGGCGTAGTTGACCACCTCCCACGTGAAGCCGAGCTGTTCCCCGTCAACCTCGGCGTCCTCATTGGTGCTGTTGAGCCGGGCCAGCTGATCGTCGTCAAGAACACCGTCCAGCGGTTCCAGAGCCCCCGCCTCGGCAAGCATCGGGAAGAAGGTGTTCGGAACGACCATGAGGTCCGGGCCCTCGCCAGCGCCGATCTGCGTCTGCAGCGTGTTCTCGTAGTCCGCCCGGGTGATCTCCTGCTTCTGCAGCGTGGCCTCCGGGTTCTGCTCCTCATACCCCTGGACCGCCGCCCAGATCGCCTCACCGCGAGTCGGCTCCAGCCACTGCCAGTTCGCGATGGTCAACGTGCCGCCCTCCTCAGCCGACGGTCCGTCATCACCTCCTCCGCATGCGGTCATGAGCAGCGGCGCTGCGAGCGCGAGAACCAAGACGCTGTTCCTGTTCACCATGTGCGTGTCCTTTCCGTCCGGTCTGACGACCGGTCTCCGGCGAATGAACAACAGTTCGTGCACCGTTACTGGGCGCTGAAACCGCCGTCGACGACGAGCGTCGACCCGAACGCGAAGCTGGATCTGTCTGAAGCCAGGTACACGACCGCATCTGCGATCTCTTCGGGGTGTGCGAGCCGGCCGATGGCTTGGCGTTGTTCCATCGCCGCGCGCATCGCGGCCGGATCGGTCGCACCGTCGGTGACGCGTCCGATCCAGGGAGTGTCCACGGTCCCCGGCGCTACGGCATTGGCGCGAATGCCGGCCGCTGCGTAGTCGACGGTGATCGACTTGGTCATGGCGATCACCGCGGCCTTGCTGGCGCAGTACGCGGCGCGATCGCCCACAGCAGCGAACGCAGCGGCCGAGGCGACGTTGACGATCGTGCCGCCGCCTTGGGTGAGCATGCGCGGGATGGCGGCCCGGCACAGCAGGAACGGCGCACGGACGTTGACGTCGAAGGTGGCGTCCCACTGCGCCAGCGTGGTGTCGGCCAGCGCGGCGCGATGACCCACGCCTGCGTTGTTGACCAAGACGTCGACGCGGCCGGTGAGCTCCAAAGCCGCGTGGACGATTCGGTCCGCCTGATTCTCGTCGGAGACGTCGGCATGTAGGGGACGGCACTGGGGGCCGTCCTGGCGGAGGTTGTCGATGCCTTCGCCGTCACGGTCGACGGCGAGCACGTGAGCGCCCTCGGCGAGCAGAAGGTGCACCGTGGCTCGCCCGATTCCGGACGCGGCTCCGGTCACGATGACGCTCTTACCGCTCAGTCCGACATCCATCATTCGCTCCGTTCCTGTGGCGGGGTTCGAACTGACCCGGGTGATCGGCGCAGCGATCGTCCGGCCAATGCGCCGGTCAACTGTCCGTCCTGTACGGCGACCGAGCCGTTGACGATCACATGGGCGATGCCCTGGGGCGGCTGCCGCGGGTTCTCATACGTTGCGCGATCTTGCACCGTCGCGGGGTCCAAGCAGACGACGTCGGCGGCCATGCCAGGACGGATCCGGCCGCGGTCGGCGAGGCCGAGCCTGCCCGCCGGGGCGGAGGTCATCTTGCGCACCATCTCTTCGATACTCACCAGGCCTTCGTCGCGTACCGCCCAGGCCAGGTAGCGCGCGAACGTCCCGTAGGCACGCGGATGTGGCCGTTCACCCTCGAGAAGCCCGTCGCTGCCGGCCATGTGAGCCGGATGCTGGAGGATGGCTCGCACGTTGTCCTCGTCACCGGCAAACACCAGGCACATCGCGCCGAGTCGGTTGCTGATCAGCAGATCGCAGTAGGCATCCAACGGCGGCACGCCCTGGCGAGCTGCGATCTCGGCGATGGTCGATCCGACCACGCCCGCGTCAGCCTCGTGTTCGACCCCGCTGACCAGCACCGTGGACCAGTCGACCGGAAGGCCATGTGATCCGTCGCAGCCGTTGACCTCCAGGTCGTCGTGTAGCCGGGCCCGAACCCGAGGGTCGGCGAGGCGGTCGATCACCTGGTCGACGGTGCCCGCCTGGATCCAGCTGGGCAGGAAAGCGTGCAGGTAGCTCGCCCCGGCGAGGTAGGGATACGAGTCGAGCGTGACGTCGACTCCGTCCGCCCTGGCTTGGTCCACCAGAGTCAGCAGGTCGCGTGCGCGCCCGCGGTTGACCGGAAAGCTCAGATGCGCATGCGTCAGGTGCAACGCCGCGCCGGATGCGCGAGCGATCTCGACACATTCGGCGTAGGCCGCCATCGCTGCGGCGCCGTAGCTGCGGTGATGCGGCGCGAAGAATCCGCCGTGTGCGGCGACCACCCGGCACAGGTCGATCAGCTCGGTGGTGTCGGCGTACGTGGCGGGAACGTAGGTCAGCCCGGTGGACATGCCGACAGCACCGTCGGTCAGCGCCTCGGCCAGGAGACGGCGCATCGTGGTCATCTCGACTGCCGTCGCCCGGCGTTCCTCGGTCCCCATCGCAAGCATGCGGATCGTGCCGTGCGGAGCCAGGTAGGCCACGTTGACACCAGCGCCGTCGACCCGGTCGAGGTAGTCGGCCACCGAGGTCCAGGTGAGGCCGCCGGGGGGTTCCGGACCGTTCCAGCTGCGGATCCGTGCATGTAACTCGGCAGCGATCGTGTCGTCGATCGGTGCGTAGGCAAGACCGTCCTGCCCGAGGACTTCGCAGGTCACCCCCTGCAAGAGAGCGTCAGGGGCAGCGGGTTCACGCAGCAGCGCCAGGTCAGCGTGGGCGTGCATGTCGATGAACCCCGGGCACACCACCAAGCCGCTCACGTCAAGGACATCGGCGGCCAGCTCTCCGGTGAGCTCACCCCCGGTGACCAGCCGACCGTCCCGAATTCCCACATCGGCACGGCGGGCTGGTGCCCCGGTGCCGTCGACGACGGTGCCGCCTCGCAAGAGCAGGTCAAGCATGCCGACCCATCAGATCCAGCACTGAAAAACTCCTCGTTATTTCGCATTGTGAAACGACATTGCGTGAACGGTCCCTAGAGTCATCGCTGGATCGGAGCATGTCAACCTCGTTGATCCGAACCAGGTCGCCGCGCGATCGTGAGAGTGGACGCCCGGATATGGTGAACTGATTTCGCAGTACGGTACGATGTGCCGCGATTGGGCAGGTGATGTATGCGCTTCGACGCAGCAGTAGTGGTGATCACAGGCGGCGCGTCCGGCATCGGGCGGCGTACAGCCGAACGCCTCGCCGCTGAGGGTGCCCGGGTCGCCATCTTCGATGCCGACGAGGAAGCCGCGCACTCTGTGGCGGCCGGCATCGTCGAGGCAGGTCACCACGCCATCGCCGAAGTCGTCGATGTCCGCGACGCCGAGCAGGTGCGGTCCGGCGTCGAGCGAACAGCGGCCAGATGGGGCGCCATCACCACTTTGATCAACAACGCCGCGATCGCCGTCGCCGACGGGCTGGCCGACATCAGTGAGCAGGACTGGAACCGGGAGATCGATATCGCCCTCGGTGGCGCATACCGCTGCACCAAGGCGGTCCTGCCGGCGATGATCGAACACGGCGGCGGGGTGATCGTGAACGTCGGCTCGGTCAATGGCATCGCCATGTACGGCCAGGAGCCCTACAGTGCGGCGAAGGCCGGCATCGACAGCTTGACCCGTAGCATCGCCGTGCGTTACGGACCTGCCGGGATCCGGGCGAACACCGTCGTGCCCGGAACCATCGCCACTCCGGCCTGGACCAGCCGAGTCCAAGCGAACCCGGACATCTTCGATGAACTGGCGCGGTGGTATCCGCTCGGCCGGGTGGGCAGCGCCGACGACGTCGCCAGTGCGATCTGCTTTCTCGCCTCGGACGAGGCTTCGTGGATCACCGGGACGTCGCTGGTCGTCGACGGCGGGCTGACAGCCGGTGGGTTCGGCATGATGCAGACCGCGGTCGGTGACCGATGACCGCGACGTACACGGACCTCGGCGTGCGCCGGGTGATCAATGCCAATGCGACGTTGACGGCGCTAGGCGGGTCGTTGATGCCCCAGCCAGTGCTGGAAGCCATGCGGGCGGCATCAACGTCGTTCGTCGACATGTTCGAGTTGCAGCGCGCTGTCTCCGCACGGCTGGCCCAACTCACCCGGAACGAAGCAGCACTGGTGACATGCGGGGCTTCAGCAGGGTTGCTGGTCGCTGCGCTGGGCGCCATGACGGGGCGTGACCATCTCCTTCTCGGCCGGCTCCTGGAGCACGGCGCCCGAGCGCTGCCGCGTCATCGAATCGTCATGCATCGGGCGCACCGCATTCCCTACGACAATGTGTTCACCCTCGCCGGAATGCAGATCGTGGAGATCGGCAACGCCATTCAGACCCACCGATGGGAGTTGGAAGCCGCGTTGGATGACTCCATTGCCGCGGTCGTCCACGTGGCGGGAGCACACCTCGCCAATGCCGCGCTCACGCTGGACGAGGTCGTCCAGGTCGCACACGGGCGCGCAGTGCCAGTCATCGTCGACGCGGCGGCACAGCTGCCACCGCGGGAGAACTTGTGGCGGTTCACCGAGCAAGGCGCCGACCTCGTCGTGTTCAGCGGCGGCAAAGAACTGCGCGGGCCACAAGCCTCGGGGCTGGTGCTGGGCAGCCAGGAGGCAGTGTCGTGGTGCGAGCTGCATGCTGCGCCGCATCAACGGTTCGGCCGCCCGGCCAAGGTCGGTAAAGAGGAGATGATGGGGCTGCTGGCCGCCGTCGAACTGTGGCTGGAGCAGGATCACGAGGCCGTCGCCGCGCGCATCGAGCAGACCACGATGGCCTGGGTCAAGGCATTCTCCGAACTGCCGGGGGCGGTCCCGACGTACGAGCCGTGTGGAGAGGCAGGGCGCCCACTGCCGCGGATGCGGTTGGCCTGGCCCGCGCAGCTGGGTTTCACCAGTACCCAGATGATCGAAGCGTTGGCGGCGGACGAGCCCGTGGTCGAGGTGGCCGCAGCCGGCACACACGCCATCTGGATCAGCGCCGAACTTCTCACCCCCGAGGAGGAACAGATCGTGGCAGAGCGCGTTTACGCAGCGTACGCCGCGCTGGCCCGGCGTTTCGGAAGGAACTCATGACCCAATCGGTCCAACGCGCACTACGCGTCATGGAAGTGCTCGTCGCCAAGGCGCCACGCGCCGTTCTCGGTGACATCGCCAAGGCCGCCGGGCTCACGCCATCGACCACGTACCGCATCGTGCAGACACTCGTCCAGGAGGGCTACGCCACCGCCGAGGAAGGCGGCTACTACCAGCCGGGATCTCGGATCCTGTCGCTGGCCGGGCAGATGGTCACCGCGATGGACTACTCGACCTATGCCCGTGCGGCGATGCTCGAGCTGCAGGAACACACGCCGGAGACGATCCACTTCGGCGTACTCTCCGGCGATCAGGCGCACTACGTCGACAAACTCGAGGGACGCCGCCCCTACCGACTGGCCTCGGTGGTGGGCATGAGCTTGAAGTTGCACTGCACGGCGATCGGCAAGGCGATCTTGGCGCATCTGCCGCCCGGGCGCATTGCCGAACTCACAGCGCCCGACCGGCTCGTTGCACATACTCGCAAGACCATCACCGACCCCGAGCGGATGGCGACAGAGTTGGAACGCATTCGTGCGCAAGGGTTCTGTATCGACGACGAAGAGGATCGAGACGGTGTCCGCTGTATCGGCGCTCCGGTGTTCGATCATCATGGCCAGGTCTTCGGGGGGCTCAGCGTATCCGCACCGACCATGCAGTTCACGTTGCAGGATGCGATCTCACTGGCGCCTGTGCTGATCGCCGCAGCAGAGTCGACGTCGGCTGCGCTGGGGGCACCCCGGAACCGGGGAAATGACTGACGTGGATCGCGGGGACGTCCTTGCCCTGCTGAGTCGGCACGGGCTCTGCGATGCCGGCAAGGTGCGCCTCACGCCGTTGACCGGCGGTGTGTCCAGTGACGTCGTCCTGGCCGACGACGGCGTTCGCCGCCTGGTCGTCAAGCGCGCTCTACCCGAACTCACAGTCGGTGACGGGTGGTACGCCGACGTCAGTCGCGCGTTGACCGAGGCACGCTTCGCTCAGGTTCTCAACGAGCTGGCGCCTGGCGCATGTCCACGGGTTCTGGCCATCGACGAGACGAGCCGGAGCTTCGTCATGGAATGCGCGCCGCAGGGTTCGCGGACCTGGAAAGACCCCTTGCTCGACCAGGTCGTCGACGTCGATGTCGCCCGCCGGGTCGGTGGGCTGTTCGGGAAGCTGCATGCCCGGTCTGCCACCCGGCCCGACCTGGCGGACGAGTTCGCCGACACCTCCCATTTCACGGCGCTGCGGATCGACCCCTACCTGCGTGTCATACAGCAACGGCATCCCGATCTGGCATCGTCCGTGCAGACGACTGTCGACCTGCTCGGTCAGCCGGGACGATGCTTGGTCCACGGTGACGCCAGCCCGAAGAACGTGTTGAATGCCCCGGACGGAAGCGTCCTCGTGATCGATCACGAGGTCGCACACTGGGGTAACCCCGCTTTCGACATCGCCTTCCTGATCAACCATCTGTGTCTGAAGGCCTTCGCCCGTCCGGCAGTGGCGTCGGAGTACGTCATGGCCGCACGAGAGGTGCTGTCCGCGTATGCCGCACACAGTGGCACGGTCGGCGCCGCCGACGACGAGATCTGCACCATCCTGCCGGCCTTGATGCTCGCGCGAGTCGATGGCAAGTCACCGGTCGAGTATTTCGACGACAACCTGCGTGCCGCGGTACGTCACCTGGCCCGGCACCTCCTGCGCACGTCCCCGGACCTGGACGCCTGCTTCGTGGCGGTGATCGAGCAGGCAAGGCAACCATCGGTGAGAGGTCACACGTGAATCAAGCGATCGACGCTTCGGTCGTCACCTCGGTCCGCGCCTGGGAGGCACTCGATTCCCGCGGGCGACCGACTGTCGCCTGTGCAGTGGAACTGGCCGACGGCCGCTGCGGCCGGGTCGTCGTTCCTTCCGGCGCGTCCACCGGCACCTACGAGGCGGTGGAGTTGCGCGACGGAGGACCTCGCTACGGCGGGTACGGCGTGCGCAAGGCCGTGGCGAACGTCAATGCCGTGCTGGGGCCGGCGGTGATCGGCCGGGATGCAGCCGATCAGCGGGACGTCGACACGTACCTGCGCGACCTGGACGGGACCGACACCTTGTCGCGGCTGGGAGCCAACGCAGTGCTCGCCGTGTCGTTGGCGGTCTGGAGCGCGGCCTCGGACGGAACCATTTCAGAATCGACCCAGCCGGTGGGGCTGCCGCTACCGATGTTCAACATCATTTCCGGCGGTGCCCACGCCCGGGGCGGAATCGACGTCCAAGATCTGCTCGTCATTCCGATCGGTGCCCAGTCAGTTGCCGACGCCGTGGAATGGGGCTGGCGGGTGCGCCGAGCCACCGAAGAGGTCGCGAGCGCCCGCGGGCTCACCGCAGGACTGGTCGCGGACGAAGGCGGCCTCGGGCCGGTCCTCAGGAAGAACCGCGATGCACTGAACCTGCTCGTCGACGGCATTCAGGCCAGTGGGTTGGCGCCGGGAGTCGACGTGGCCATGGCGATCGACGTCGCAGCCACCCAACTGGCCGACGACGACGGGTATTGGTTGCGCTGCGAGGACCGTCGTCTAGACCCTCAGGAGTGGCTGGCGGTGCTGCTCGAATGGATCGACGCATATCCGATCTGCTCGGTGGAAGATCCGTTCAGCGACGACGACTGGGAATCGTGGGCGGAACTGACCAAGGCGGTCGGCGACCGGATCCAGATCATCGGCGATGACCTGTTCGTCACCCACCATGCCCGTCTGGAACGCGGTATCGCCGAGCAGGCCGCGAATTCCGTGCTGGTCAAGCCGAACCAGGTGGGAACGGTCACCGACGCAGCCACCGTGGTCGAGACCGCGCACGCGCATGGCGTGCGCACCGTGGTGTCGGCCCGCTCCGGCGACACCGAAGACGTCTGGCTCACCGACTTGGCGGTGAGGTGGCAAGCAGGACAGCTCAAAGTGGGGTCGCTGACGCGTTCAGAACGCACCGCCAAGTGGAATCGGCTGCTCGAGCTCGAAGCCGATCCGGACATCGACACGGCGCTGCGCAGGTGGGAGACCATACAGCGCAGGTGACGCGCGTCGCGGCTACGTCAGCAGGCCCGCTGCGACCAACTGAAGAAGGGAACATCTGTGGAACTACTACGGCTGGGACCGGCAGGCCAGGAACGTCCTGCTGTGCGCCAGGACGAGACCACCTACGACCTTTCGCCACTGGTCGGCGACATCGACGGTGCCTTCCTGGCCGCTGACGGTATAGAGCGCACACGTGCCGCCTTGGCCGCCGGGCAGTTGCCCGAGGTGCGCGATGCGGCGAGCCTCCGGATCGGACCCCCGGTCGCTCGACCACAGGCCGTGCTGTGCATCGGGCAGAACTATGCGGCCCACGCCGCCGAGTCGGGCTCCACGCCACCGGCCGAACCGATCCTGTTCCTCAAACATCCCGGCGCGGTCGTCGGACCGAATGACGACGTCCTGATCCCTCGGGGCGCGCAGAAGGTCGACTGGGAGGTGGAGCTGGCCGTCGTCATCGGCCGCGAGGCGAGCCATCTCGAATCGCCAGCCGACGCAGCGGACCACATCGCGGCCTACACCGTGAGCAACGACGTCTCGGAACGTGACTACCAGCTTTCCGATCCGGGCAAGCAATGGACCAGAGGCAAATCGTGTCCCACGTTCAACCCGCTCGGCCCGTCTCTCGTGCCGGCCGATGAGGTGGATGACGTTCAAGCTCTTCGCCTGTGGTCGACGGTCAACGGCGAGCCTCGCCAGGACTCGATGACGGCAGACATGATCTTTTCGGTGTCATACCTGGTCTGGTACCTGTCCCAGTACGTCTCGCTACAACCCGGCGATGTGATCAATACCGGTACGCCCGAGGGCGTGGCGCTGTCCGGACGTTTCCCATACCTGCGCAGCGGAGATGTGCTCGACCTGGGAATCGAACAGCTGGGCACGCAGCGACAGAACATCACGTAGTGGCCGACCTGCCGCGTTCCGGTGCCAGCGGCAGCTCGCTGGCTTGGCCAGGCACGCTCAGGCGAGGCGAAGCGTTAGGGTGCAGCCATGAGTGACGCCGAGCCGACGTACGAGCAGGCCCGCGACGAGCTGGTGCAGATCGTGGCCAAACTGGAGGCAGGCGGCACGACGCTCGAGGAGTCCCTGGCGTTGTGGCAGCGTGGCGAGGAACTGGCCACTCTGTGCGAGCGCTACCTCGAGGGGGCGCGCGAACGCCTCGATGCAGCCAGCCGGCAAGAGCCGGGCGAGACGTCAGCGCAGTGACGCGACGAAGTCCTCGAGCGAGGCGTAAGACATCGTGCCGATGACGATGGTCACCGCGCCCTCGTCGACCCGGCTCAGGGCGTGATCGGGCGCGTCGTCCTGCTCGACCCAGCGCTGCCAGGTCTGCCCGGCGACGTTCGACTCCCCGTCGGGGGTGAACTCGCCCAGCCGTTCGTCCTGGAAAGATTCGATCTCGCCGTCGGACTGGTGCAGCCCGACGTACTGCTCCTCGGCGGTCAGGAAGCCCAGCCGCCAGCGGTCTCCGCCCTGACCCTGATCGAACTCGACGCTGGTGGCGCGCCACCCGTCGGGCAACGGCTCCGGAGCAAGAACCGGGTAGTCGTACTCCGCGCGCGCGGCATCCAGCGCGGCGGCGTAGTCGACGGGCTCGGGAAGGTGCGGCTCGGCGTCGTTCACCAGATTGAACAGGAGGGCGCCCACCGCCAGGACGCCGGCCAGAACGACGACACTGCGGATGATGTCGCCCAGCGCGTAATTTCCTCGACTCGACCGTGCCACGCCGCCCATCGTCCCAGGTGGGCGGTTCGCCGGTGGCACCGGCCCGCTATGCCGGGTAGACACTGATCTCGCTGGCCTTCACCGACGCCCACACCTGCGCGCCCGGCGCGAGATCCAGGTCGGCCACCGCCAGCGGCGTGACGTCGGCCAGCACGGAGACCGCGCCGGTCGCCGTCACGCGGACCAGGTCGCCGTGTGCCTCCACGTCGTGCACGGTGACCGGCCAGACGTTACGCGCCGATCCGTCGGGACGTGTCGGACTCAGCGTCACCGCGGCCGGCGCGAAGGCGATGTGGACCGGGCCGTGCGCGTCGTGGGCCAGGGTCACCGACGCGGTGCCGTCCGCCGCGCCGTCGCCGGAGCGGCTCACCTCGGCCACCCGGCCGGTTGCGGTGGCACGCAGGAGATTCAGCCCCACGAGCCGAGCGACGTACTCCGTGCGCGGCCGTCCGGCGACCTCGGCCGGGGTGCCCTCTTGGACGACCCGGCCGCGTTCGATCACCACCATGCGATCGCCGAGCACCATCGCCTCCAGCGGGTCGTGGGTGACCACGACCGCGCACCCGTCGTAGCCGGCGAGGTGCCGGCGTAGCTGCGCACGCACCGCCGGACGGGTGCCGGCGTCGAGCGCCGCCAGCGGCTCGTCCAGCAGGAGCAGCCGGGGCTCGACGATCAGTGCCCGGGCCAGCGCCACCCGTTGCGCCTGCCCACCGGACAACGACGCGGGGCGGCGACGCTCATAGCCGAGTAGGTCCATCCGGCGCAGCCACTCACGTGCCCGCGCTCGCGCCTCGGCGCGAGCGACTCCCCTGGCCCGAAGGCCGAAGGCCACGTTCTCGAGGACGTTCAGGCGGGGAAACAGCAGATAGTCCTGGACGACGATGCCCACTCGGCGGTCCTGCGAACGCACATGTACATCGCCTGCGACATCGTCGAGCACGATGTCGTCGAGCACGACTCGCCCGGCCTGAGGACGCAGCAAACCTGCGAGCACGTCAAGAACGGTCGACTTGCCCGCCCCGTTCGGTCCGATCAGGGCAACCACCTGCCCGGCGGGCACCTCGAGGGAGACCTGCGCGTCCAGATCACCGCGCGTGAGCTCGATCTCGGCATGCAGGCTCATGCGGTGCCCACCCAGTGCCGGCGCAAACCCACCAGGATGCCCACCGAGACCACGATCATGAGCAGGCTCAACACGATCGCCGTGTCGGTGTCACCGGAGCCGATCGCCACGTAGGCCTCCAGCGGAAGCGTGCGCGTGGTACCGGGGAAACTGCCGGCGAAGGTCACCGTCGCGCCGAACTCGCCCAGCGCGCGGGCCCAGCACAGCACCGCGCCGGCCAAGACGCCCGGTGCCACCGAGGGAAGAGTCACCCGGCGAAACGTCGTCCACGCCGACGCCCCCAGAGTGGCTGCCACGTCGTCGTAGCGGCGATCCGACGTGCGCAACGCGCCTTCGACGGCGACCACCAGGAACGGCATCGCCACGAAGGCCTGGGCCATCACCACACCGGCGGTGGTGAACGGCAGACTCACGCCGAACGTCTCGTCCAGCCAGCCGCCGACGACACCGCGTCGGCCGAACGCCATGAGCAGCGCGATCCCCCCGATGACCGGCGGCAGCACCAACGGGACGGTCACCACCCCGCGCAACAACGACCGGCCGGGCCACGCCGTGCGTGCGAGCACCCACGCGATGGGTACCCCACACACCAGGCACACCACCGTGGCCACCGTGGCTGTCACCAGCGACAGCCGCACGGCGGTGAGCACGTCGGCCGACGACAGAATCGCTGGTAGACGTCCCCACGGCGCCCGTACCAGCAACCCGGCCATGGGCAGGACGAGGAGCGCGAGACCGAGCAGGGACGGCACCAGCAGCACCACCGGAACCCGTCCGTCGCGGGGCCGCCGCACTCGTCTCACGGGACGAGAAACCCAGCCTCGCCGAGCACGTCCCGGCCGAGTTCACCCACGACAGCATCCACCACCATCTGTGCTCCTTCAGGGTTGCGCGCCTCGGCCAGCACACCGATCGGGTAATCGTTGACCACACTGTCCGACTCCGCGACCTCGACCATCTCCACCGCATCGTCGGCTGCTACCGCGTCGGTCCGGTAGATCAGCCCAGCGTCGGCCTCACCCAAGGTCAGCAACGCGACGGTTTCCTTGACGTCGGTGGTCAGGGTGTCCGCCGCGGCGTCGACGCCGGCGGCGTCGAGCAACGCCGCTGTTGCGGCACCGCAGGGAACGTGTGGCTCGCACAGCGCGATCCGCAACTCGCCGCGGGCGAGATCGACCAGACCGGTGACCTCGCCGGGGTTGCCCGCCGGGACGGCCAGGGCCAGCTGGTTGCGCGCGAACACCTGCGGCTCGGCAGCCAGCATCCCGGCCGCGGTGGCGTTGTCCATGGTCACGGTGTTGGCCGTGGCGAGCACGTCGGCCGGAGCACCGGCGATCACCTGCTCGACCAGGCCGGAGCTGGGACCGAAGGAGAACGTGACGTCGAGATCCGGGTAGTCCTCGGCCAATCGCTCGCCGAGCGCCTCGAACGGCTCGGTGAGCGAAGCCGCGGCCAGCACCGTCACCTCGCCGCCCCGCTCCGGCTCGTCGTCGGCACAGCCGGTCACGATGATCGCGGCTGCCAGGACGGACACCAACCGCACACCCCTCATCGGTGATCACCGGGCAGGTCGATGACGACGTTCGTGGCCTTCACCGACGCGATGGCCGCCACACCCACGGCCAAGCCCAACTCGTCGACGGCCTCCGCGCTGAGCAGGGAGACCACCCGATGTGGACCGGCTTGGATCTCCACTTGCGCCATCACGGTGTCTTTGCGGACAGCGACGACGACGCCCGGAAAGTGGTTGCGCGCGGACTCCCGCGGCACCGGCAGTGCCGACTCACTCGGCACGATCTCTCGGGCGACCCGGGCGAGCTCCACACCGTCGACGACCATCCGGCCGGCGTCGTCCTGGCTCAGCTCCACCTTCCCGGTGTCGGCCCAGCGGCGCAGCGAGTCGTCGCTGATACCGAGGATGCGAGCTGCCTCGGATACCCGAAAATGCGGCATGAAATCGAGATTACACCCGCAGATGCGGGAGATTCGCGGTGATTCGACGTCAGTGGTCGAACATCGAGCCCAGCGACTGCCGCGGCGGGCGGACCGTGATCTCGCCCAGCAGAACGAAGCCACGCACCCGATACACCGGCGCGCCCGGCGTCGGTTCGGAGCGAAGCTTCATCTTGCGGTCACCGAGGATGTTCGCGCCTTGCTCCATCCGTACGTCGATGCCTTCAGGCACGATCAACGTCACGTTGCCCAGGACCACACCGGCATAGATGTCGACTTCACCCGAGCGCACGATCGCCTCGGAGAAGTCGAGGACCACCTCGCCGAGCACGGTCGTGACGTCGATGCGCGCCGGAACCTCCCAGCGGCCCTTGCGCTTCTCGGTACTCAGCACCGCGGTGATGCGCTCGCTCGGCCGCGCCGGCGCCGCCGATGCCTGGGTCTGCGCCGGGTACGCCGAGCCCGCCTGCTGTGCGGCCGCTCCATCAGAGGCGCTGGGTTGCCACTGCGTGGTGCTCGACCCGCCGGGAATCGGGTAGGGCCCCTGCGGCAGGTCGCGGGTGATGGGTTGCAGATCGCCGTAGGTGCGGGCCTTGAACGTGGCGTCGAGACGCTCCTCTAGCTCGGTCAAGGTGAGTCGTCCGTCGGTCGCCGCCTGGCGCAGCGCCTCGGCCACCCGCTCCCGGTCGACGTCGGAACAGCGCAGGTCAGCGCCGCTGCGAACGTCGGGCAGTTCCACCCCGGGATGAGGGCTGGGCGAGACGTCCGGCGCCGGCTTCGGATGGTCGGGCACCTCGCTCATTTCTCTCCGATCGACTTACGCTGCACATTGACGCCACCGAATACCGCCTTGCCGGACACCCGCAGCACCGGCGCTTGGCTGGGCGGTTGCCGCGTACTGGCATTGTCGGCGAAACCGCCGAACACGCCGTCGCCGTCGACGTCCACCCGGATGTCGTCAGGCACGATGATGTTGACCCCGCCGAACACGGCCTTCGCCCGGATGTGGACCTCGCGCGTCTCAAGCTGCGCCTCGCGAAGATCGAGTTCGACACCACCGAACACGGCCTTGACCCGGTAGTCGGACGGCACCACCCACTGACCACGCCGAAGCAAGCCGGAGAACACGGCCTTGCCTTCGCGACGGGCCGGCCGCCCTCCCACCCGGCCGCTGGGCACCGGATCCGCCGACGGCGCAGCCGCAGGCGGGTGCACCGGGGCCGGCGCGTCGGGCAATGCGTCCGGCAGGTCACGCACGACCGGCTCGAGCTCGCCATAGGTCTTGGCGGCGTACAACGCGTCGATACGTTCGTGGAGTTCGGCCAGGCTCAGCCGACCGTCCGACGCGGCCTGGCGCAGCACGTCGGCGATGCGGTCACGATCGGCGTCGGACGCCCGCATCGCACGTTGGTCTCGAGTCTCCTCCACAACTGACGACCTTAGCAACGACTCACCCATCCCGGGGGAGGAGAAAACCCTGACATCTCCCCCGTGCGGACTGCGTGAGCACCTGCCCGGTCAGCCCTGCGCGCTGCCGTCCGCGGACTCGTCCACGGCCGCTGCGGACGCATCACCGGCCGGTGCTTTCGCCGCCCCGTTGCCGGAGCTCTGGGCGACGGTCAGGTTGGTGCCCGACGCGGGATCGAACACGTGCACCTTGCGAAGGTCGAGCCAGAGCTGGGCGGTGGAGCCCTCGGGGATACGGCTCGTGGCGTCGAGCGAGACCACCAACTGGGTGCGCATCGCTTCGCTGTCCAGCTCACGCTCCAAGTCGGCGAGCTGGGCGCTGATGTCGTCCGGGGCCTCGTAGGGGACGTAGGCGTACTGTTCGTTGCCCAGCCATTCGATGACGTCGACGTGGGCCTCGAACTCCACCCCGTGGTCGCGGATGGTCTCCGAAACCACGGCCGCGTCTTCGAACGCCTCCGGACGCGCGCCGAGCAGGACGATCTCGTGTCCGGACAGGTCCGGCCGCTTGCCCTCCGGCAACCGCCATTGCCCGAACGGGGTGTGCAGTTCGTCGCGTTCGACGGTGGCCGGGATGAAGTTCATCGGCGGCGAGCCGATGAAGCCCGCGACGAACAGGTTCACCGGGCGTTCGTAGAGCTCGCGCGGCGAGGCGACCTGCTGCAGGACACCCTTACGCAGCACCGCCACCCGATCGCCCAGCGTCATCGCTTCGACTTGGTCATGCGTGACGTACACCGTGGTGATGCCCAGTCGTTTCTGCAGCCGCGAGATCTCGGTGCGCATCTGCCCACGCAGCTTCGCGTCGAGGTTGGACAACGGCTCGTCGAACAGGAACGCCTGCGCCTCGCGCACGATCGCGCGCCCCATCGCCACCCGCTGGCGCTGACCACCGGAGAGGTTGGCCGGCTTCCGGTCCAGATGCTCGGTCAGCTCCAGCAGCTCCGCGGCGTGGCGGACCCGCTCGTCGACCTCCGAGTCCGGCGCCTTGGCCAGGCGCAACGGGAAGGCGATGTTCTCGTAGACCGTCAGGTGCGGGTAGAGCGCGTAGTTCTGGAACACCATCGACAGGTTGCGATCACGCGGGGCCTTCTCGTTCACCCGCTCGCCACCGATCAGCAACTCGCCGCTGGTGATGTCCTCCAGCCCGACGATCATCCGCAGCAGGGTCGACTTGCCGCATCCCGACGGGCCGACCAGGATGACGAACTCGCCGTCGGCGATGTCGAGGTTGACGTCTTTGACCGCCCGGTAGCCGTCACCGTACTGCTTGTTGATGTTCTTCAGCGTGATAGCCGCCATGAGGTTGCTCCTCAGCAGTGTCGCGACGACGTCAGCCTTTGACGGCGCCTTGGGTGAGACCGGAGACGATCCGGCGTTGGAACAGCAGAACCAGCACCACGACCGGGATCGTCACGATGACGGCCGCGGCGGCGATCGACCCGGCCGGGTCCTCGAACTGCGAGGCTCCGGTGAAGAACGCCAACGCCGCCGGCACCGGACGTGCTCTCTCGGTGGAGGTCAGCGAGATGCCGTAGACGAAGTCGTTCCACGCGATGAAGAACGAGATGATCGCCGTGGTGAACACACCCGGCGCCGCGAGCGGCACGATGACCTTGCGGAAGGCTTGCCACGTGGTGGCGCCGTCGACCTGGGCCGCCTGTTCGAGCTCCCACGGGATCTGGCGGAAGAACGCCGACAACGTCCAGATCGAGATCGGCAGCGTCAACGACAGGTATGGGATGATCAATCCGGGCCAGGTGTCGTACAGGCCGATGTTGCGCCAGAGGTTGAACAACGGCGTCACGATCGAGATGACCGGGAAGATCGCCACGGCCAACGCCGTCGTCAGGATCACGCGCTTGCCCGGGAAATCCAGCCGGGCGATCGCGTACGCCGCGAAAGTCGCCAGGACGACGGAGATGAACGTGGCGATCAGCGAGATCCCGATGGAGTTGCGCAGCGCGGACAAGAACAGCTCTTGAGCGTCACCGGCGAGGATGTTGTCGTAGTTCTCCCAGACCCAGCTCGTCGGCCAGAACCGCTTGCTGCCCAGGTCGCTGGGGGTCTTGAAGGACAGCGCGACGATCCACACGACCGGGAACAGCGCGTAGACGATCACCACGACACCGGCGATCCACCACAGGACCTTCTCGCGGGTCGGCAGATCCCTCTCGTCCATCACCGCTCACCCCTCGCGCTGGCCAGGTCGACCTTGAACAACTTGATGAACGTGAAGCTGATGAGGACCACGCACAGGAACAGCAGCACCGACACCGCAGAGCCCAGCCCGATCTCCAGCCGGCTGATCGTCTGCCGGTAGGCCAGGAACGACACGACCTCGGTGTTGTTCGAGCCCTGGGTCATGATGAACACGTTGTCGAAGATCCGGAACGCATCCAGCGTGCGGAACAGCAGCGCGACCATGATCGCAGCCTTCATGTTCGGGATCGTGACCTTGTACATGCGCTGCCACCACGTCGCGCCGTCGACCTTCGCTGCCTCCTGCAGGTCCTCGGGTACCTGGGCCAGGCCGGCGAGCAGGAGCAGCGAGATGAACGGCGTCGTCTTCCAGATCTCCGACGCGATGATCACCGTGACCGACGTGGAGAACTCGCCGAACCAGTTGGTGTCGGCACCGATGCCGGGCAGCCAGTCGAACCACGAGTTCACGAAACCGGTGCTGATGTCGAACGCGTAGAACCACGCGAACGCCGAGACGACGGTGATGATGGCGTACGGCACCAAGATCGCGGTACGCAGCACCGGGCGCAACGTTCGCAGCGCCCGGTGCATCACCAGGGCCAGCGCGAAGCCCAGCACTGCTTCGACGGCCACGGTGATGGCGGTGATCAGGACCGTCACCCCAACGGCCTGCCACCACACGCTGTCGGTCAAGACCACCCAGTAGTTGCCGAGCCAGTTGAACTCGCGGGCGTCGGGGTCGGTGAGCCGGAACTGGAACAACGAGTCGTAGAACGCCTGGACGATCGGGTAGGCGGTCACCAGGAGCATGACGACGAAGGCCGGGCCGGCCAGCCACCATCCCAGGCGCCGCTCCGCTCTGGCGCGATCGCTGAGCGCGGCCGCCACGGCTTCCTGCTCAGCGGCGCTGTCCGGCACACGTGTCGTGGTCATAGCAGCCTCTCCCCCTTCAGCACCTCGGTGATCAAGGTGGTGGCCGCCTCGGGTGTGGAGTCCGGTTGCACCGAGCTCGGCGGATGCCACGTGTTCTGCAGCCCGGTGGAGACCTCGTTGTAGTACGGCGTCTGTGGCCGCGGGCCGGCCTGCTCGAGTGACTCACGGATCAGATCGGCCATCGGGAACGCTTTTTGCACCTCGGGGTCGTCGTAGGCCTCGGTGTTGGAGGCCGGGTTGCCGTTGGTGACCATGTAGAAGGCTTGGTTCTCGACGCTGACGATGCATTGCGCGGCGTCCAAGGCCTCGTCGACGTGATCGCCGAACGCACCGATGCCGAGGTTGATGCCGCCGTAGGGCGGACGCGCCTCCTCGCCTTCGGCCACCGAGGGATACATCGCCCAGCCGATGTCGTCGACCAACCCCGAGTCGAGGTTGCCGGCCTCGACACCAGCCAGGGTGGCCGCCCACACGAACGGCCAGTTGACCATGAACGAACCCTGGTCGCCTTGGAACAGCAGCATCGACGCGTTCTCGTCCTCGTTGGCGAACCCGGGACCGCCGAGGCCCTCGCGGCCGATGGTTCCGATGATCTCCGCAGCCTGCTGTCCGGCCTCGGATTCGAGACCGAGCTGCACGTCGGCGACATCGGCCTCCGGGTTGGTGATGATCTCGCCACCGGCTGAGGCGACCAGGGCATTGATCCACACGGTCAGGGCTTCGGCCCGGATTCCCTGCACGCCCAGGTACTTGTCCTGCTGTGCGGCGGCGTCGATGATCTGTTGCCAGGTGACCGGTTCGTTCTCCGGGTCCAGCCCGGCCGCCTCGGCCACGGACTTGCGATACCACAGCAGCTGGGTGTTGGCCCAGAACGGGACCGTGACCAGCTCGTCCTTCCAGGTGGCGCCGTCGATCGCGCCTTGCACGACGTTCTCGGTCACGGCGTCGGCGACGTCGTCGGGGATCTCGGCGAGGAAGCCCGCCTCGGCGAACTCGGGGATGAACGGCGGGTCCAGGCTGATGAGGTCGATCGACGAGTCGTTCGCCGCGAGCCGTCGCGCCAGTTGCTCGCGCTGTGCGGATGCCTCGCGCGGCAGCAACGAGGTCTCGATGCGATAGGCGCCGTCCGCGCTGTCGGTACAGCGCGCGGCCAGCTCCGCCTGCCCGCCGTCGTCGGGGTTGATGTACCACGTCAGCGTCGGCGGGCCGTCGTCTCCGCCCCCGCACGCTGCCAGGCCGAGCACCATCAGGCTCGCCACGGCCAACGTTGCGCTTCGTCTGCCCACGCACAGCCTCCCAGGAGCCGTCCTGAAGCGCCCCAAGTGACCGCTACGACATCGGAGCGCTCGATGTGACGCAGATTACGCGCATCTGCACGGGCGCACCAGAAGATCGGCCTCGTTTAGGCTTCGGGTTGTGCACGATGTAGCGGAGACCCTCGTTCGGGTCGATGGCGTCGGGGGTGAGCTCGTCGTGCGCCGTCGGCGCTCGGACCACGATGTCGTCTACGAACTCATCATCAACGGCGCGTTCGCGATGGACACCGCTGAGACGTCCACGGAGCAACTGCTGGCCGCGGCGCTGCTGCAGCACCACCGCTCACCCCGGCGAGTTCTGGTGGCCGGGCTGGGTTTCGGATTCACCGTGCGTGAGCTGTTGGCGGACTCGCGGGTCGAGCACGTCGACGTCGTCGAGCTGGAGCCGGAATTGGTCCGGCTGGTCCGGGCCGGGATCGTGCCGGACGCCCAGGAGGTCGTGGCCGATCCGCGGGTCCAGGTGGTGACCGACGACGTGCTGGCGATGCTGCCCACCGTGCAGCCCGGCACGTACGACGGCATCCTGTTCGACGTCGACAACGGGCCGGACTTCCTCATCCACGCGGCGAACGCGCAGGTCTACGAGGCTGACGCGACCTCCGCGGCGGCGCGGGCGCTGCGACCCGGCGGGGTCGTGGCGGTGTGGTCGTCGACGCCGTCGCCGGCGCTGTCGTCGACCTTGTCCGCGACCGTCGGCCCGGTCGACCACATCATGCGCACAGTTCGTCGCGAGGGCCGCGACGTCGATTACCACATTTACGTCGCCGTTCGGAAATGATCATGTTCACTTGGTGACTGCCTGCCCCACCACCCATACACGCCTGGTGATGCGACAGATCACCTCGTGGTGTCAACTGCCGCACTCGGATCAGCTGACCGCTCCCGTCGTCCCGGCCGCCGTGACCGATCTCTCGGCGAAGGCTCACACCACGAGGCGTTGTGGCGCATCACCAGGCGTGTATGGGTGGTGTGGCAGGGATTTGCCTAGTGAACATGATCATTTGACGAAAGTCAGGCGGGGATGCCGCGCGCGTCGAGCGCATCCTCGACGATGCGCAGGCCGGCCAGGCCCGGCATCTTCGAGATGTGACCGTCGATGGCGCGCGCAGCCTTGCGCCCGTCCGGGCCGCTCATCAAGTGGTTCAGCACATGGCGGACCTCGGACTCGGCCATCACTCCGGTGCCGACCGGACCCCAGGACCTGCGCAGCGCGAAACGGGCCAGCTTCTGTGCCTTGGTACTGCGCGCCAGTCGCTCGCGAGCCTGGGTGGCGTAGAAGGCGACGTGTTTGGCTTCCTGCCTGGCGATGCGCTTGAGCAGTTCCGCCAGGACCGGGTGCTCGTTGATCTCAGCCAGCCGGTTGTAGGCGGTGATGGCCGACCATTCGTTGGCCGCGCCCCAGATCATGTGGACGGCGACGAAGTCGATACCGACCAGGTTGGCCAGCATCGACTGCTTGATGGGGTCGAACTTGTCGCGCCAGCCCATCTTCAGGCGCACCGACTTGAGGTGGTCGAAGTCGATGGTGACGTCGTGGCGGGCCAGGACGTCGGCCAGCGCCTCGCCGTGCCAGAACTCCTCCACGTTCCACATGGTCATGAACGCGGTGATTTCAGGATCCTGGTGCGACGGCGTCACCAGCATGTCGCGCAGATAACACACGGTGTGATACTCGACGTCACACATGTAGCGCAGCGTGCGCAGCGTGTCAGGCGGCAGCGGGTTGTCGTGAAAGTCATCGAGCGGGAGATCCTGCCATTTGACCCCCTCGGACGTGCGTGTGTACTCACGGATGTCGAAGGCCATGAAGCGCGAGACGAGCAGGTCCGGACGGACGGCTCACCTCGTCCCCCTTTCCTACAGCCTAAAAAGAAGGATCATTCGCTATGCGATCAGTATGCCTTCTGGGCAGGTTTCACAGCAAGGTGATACAAGGCACATTCGTCCTGAGCACAGGTGTTCCACCACGTTGAGGAACAGCGGAATCACCACGTCCAGACGCGCCGCCTGGATCGATCGGCCAGCGGCCTCGTCGACTCCCAGGTGCGACGCCACCGGCTGGCTTTCGGCACGTCGCCACGACGGCTCGGCACCTCGAGCGTGCCGTCGATCTCTGCCCGCATCGCGCCGTACCACCCCTGGTCCTCTTCAGCGGCCAGCCGAGCCACGGCCCGCATCATCCGGTCGCGCAGCTCACGGAATCCCTCGCCCTCGGCCGGGTACAGCGGCCGGCCGTACCGGACGGCCACCCGCGGCCGGCCCGGCACCGGCCAGTTGCGCCCCCGCGGCATCGCCATGTAGGCACCGCGCAGCGCAACCGGCACCACCGGCACCTGGTTGGCCACGCACAGCTGCGCCACCCCGGCCTTGAACACCCCCATCGTGCCGTCCTCGGAGCGGGTGCCCTCCGGGAACAGCAACAGGCTCCACTTCTGCTCCAGCAGTTCGACGGCCTGACTGCGCTGGCGCCCGGCGCCATGCCGCTCGACGGGGAAGGTGTTGAAGAACAGGGCCGAGGTCACCGCGCGCCACCGGGCGTCGAAGAAGTAGTCCGCCGCGGCACCCACGGCCAACCGGTCGGCGAACCGTTTCGGCAGCGATCCGACGATCAACGGCGCATCGAGGTGGCTGGAGTGATTCGCCACGAACACGACCGGACCGCGCAGGTTCTCGAGGTAGTCGCTGCCTTCGACCACCGGCTGCGTCTGGCTCCACGTCACCGGGCGCAGCAGCCCGCCGCGCAGCATCGCCCGCGCGGCCACGGCCGGGCGGCTGCGCGCCCACTGATTGCTGAGATCACGCGGCTTGCCGTCCAGAATCCACGGGTCGGCCGACCGGGGCACGGTCGAGCGCCCACGCCAGTCCCGGCCGTGCCGCAACAGTCGCAACTCGTCGCGCAGGCTCGTCCGCTCAGTCATCGTCTCACCTACCGAACGTCCGCCACGACCAGCGGCGGTGCGTGCTGGTACGTGATCGACGGGCTGCGCCCCACGGTGTGCGAGGCGATCTCGAGCGCGTCGGCCAGCGTCGAAGCCGCCTTGAACCCCATTCGGGCGGTCGTACGACGGTTGCCGCCGACGAAGATGACCTCACCGAGGTGCTCCAGCGCGTGCGCACCCCAGTACCACATGTAGAACGGGTGCACGCCGTGGTAGGCGTAGCTCTTGCGGTACAGCTGGATGTACCAGGGGTCGGTCGCGAACTGCTCTTCGTACTTCGTCTCCAGCACGACCGGGTCGGTGCTCTGGGTGAGCACCTCGTCGAAGAAGTCGATGTAGCTCGGGTGGTGCACCGGGTGGAACTCGTGTTCCACCGGGTGATAGAAGATCGCCGCGCCGCCCTTCCGGACGATCGGGCGGTTCTTGTACAGGTTGAAGAAGTACCCGAGGCCCAGCGACATCACCAGGATCGGGTTCATGATCGAGTTCACGTTGTACGGGCAGATGTAGGGCAGCCCGAAGATGGCGACGTCCGCCTGCCCCTGCACTTCGGTGACCTGTTGGCGATGGACGTTGTCCAGCGTGACCGGGTGCACCTCGCTCGGCAGGCCCGCGTTGACACCGGTGACGGCGTACGGCGCGACGTTCTTCTGCCACACCTTGCGACGCGCGCGAGCCGGCATCAGCTCGTTGCCACGCTTGACCGCCAGGTAGCTGGCCTGGTCGGCGACGTTCCACTCCCACTCGCGCTTGTTCAGGAAGCTCGTGGCCGTGGGGAACGTGTCGTTGTTCAGCGAGGTCTCGATGGTGAAGACCTTGACGTGCCCGCCGATCAGGTCGGCCATCCGCTCGTAGGAATGGTGCATCGCCGAGTTGGGCGGGTCGTTGAACGAGCGCGAATGCCGCAGGGTGTGCACGTTGTGGTGGTGACGCAGGCTGCGGTAACTGGCCAGGCCCACCGACACCGACTTCGGACCGCCGCTCATCGGCGTCGTGGTGATGTTGACGTAGACGATCAGGTCGCTTTCCATCGCCCGGCGGTTCAGCTCGACGACCTCACCGTGCTTGGTCTTGCCGATCTCGACGAGATTGGCGCGGTCTTCGGCGTCGTGGTTGCGCAGATGCTCGGGGAAGAACGAGCGGAACACCCGTTCGCCCACCACGCGTTTGATCTCTGCCGGTGTCATCCGCCGGTGCAACGCGTTGGCGACGATCAGCTCGACGTCGTCGACGCCCTTGGCCGCGGCCAGTTCGAGGACGTGCTCGATGACTCGTTGCCGGATGTCCGGGGTCTGCATCTGCGGCAGCGGCAACGAGAGGTCGTCGAACACGATGGTCAGGCGCATGTTCGGGTAGAGCAGCTCCGGCAGCGGCTCGATGCCCAGCGGATTCAGCAGCGCATGCTGGATCTCGGCGTCGACGTTGCGTACGCCTTTCAACGAGTCCGGCGGATAGATGACCCGGCTACCCAGCGGCAGCCGCTCGAGGCGGAACCCCTCCCCCTGGTGCACCAGCAGTGGCGGCGTGCGCTCGTCGACGGTGAGGACGAAGCCTGGCCTGCTCATGGATGTCTCCTCCTCAGTCCTTGCCCGGAGCGAACGCGATCTTGACGCTGCCGAGCTTGCCGGCGTCGACGGCATGTGCCATGGCTTCGCGCCACCGGCGCAGTGGGTAGGGCGGCTCGACCCACCCGTCGATCGGCGCCGCGCCGGCGAGCTCGATGGCTTCGGCGAAGTCCGACCGCTGCCCGTTGCCGCCGCCGGAGTCCGACGCATAGGCACCGACCAGGTGTAGTTCACGCAGCCACAACGGCGCGAGATCGACACTGCCCGAAGGCATCCCGGACACCACGACCGTACCGCCGGCACGGGCGAGGCGCAGGGCCGAGTCGAGTCCGCTCGCCCCTCCGGTGCATTCGAACACCACGTCGACCCCGCCGAGCAGGAACTCACGGCCCCATTCCGGCTTGTGCATCCGTGCGGTCGTCGAGCGCCGCAGGGCGCGCACGGCGTGCGACGGCTCGTGTACCGCGGTGGCGCCCAGGGCGAGTGCACGTTCCTGCTGGTGACGGTGTTTGGCGATGACGTGAATCGGCGCGGTGGGCGCCACTTCGCGCAACGCCAGCAAGGTCATGAGCCCGACGGTGCCGGCGCCGACCACGACGACCGTCGCACCCGGGTCGATGTCGACCCGCCGAGCAGCATGCACGGCGCAGGCCAGCGGCTCGACGAGCACGGCCCGTTCGTCGTCCAGCGAGTCAGGGACGACGTGCAACTGGCTGCGGTGCGCCACGAACTGCCGGCTCCACGCGCCGCCGGTCTCCGAGCAGCTTCCGGTCTGCACGCCCGGGGCCAGCCGGCCGGTCGTCACGTGATCGCAGCGGCTCTCGCGACCGTCGGCGCACCACCGGCACGACTCGATGTCGCGCGGCTCGCACGAGAGCACTGGATCGAGCACCACCCGCGAACCCGCGGGCAGGTCGGGCAGATCGTCCAGGGTTTCGCCCACGACCTCGTGTCCCGGGACGAACGGCATCGACGACACCGAAGAGAAATACGGCGACGAGCGTCCGGTCAGCAACCCGATGTCGGATCCGCAGATGCCGGACAGCCGGGGCGCGACGCGCGTCCAGCCTTCACCAGGAACGACAGGCGCGGCGAGATTGATCAGCCGCAACGGCGACATGTTGCCCGCGACCATCGCCGACAGCCGACTGCCGGCCTTGGTGGACGTGACCGTCCGGGAGGCGAGGTAGCGAGCCGACGAGTGCCGGTACTCCAGCGACAGGATCACCGGTTCACCTCCGAGCTTCCGGTGACGGCCAGCGCCTCGAGCCGGCTGCGGGTGTGCTGGCCCCAGTTCTGCACGCGCCAGTGCTTGCGCTTGGCGTGCCGGTACAGGGCGGGATCCGGGTTGACCGCGTTCGGCTTGCCGGCCAGTTCGAGCCAGGCCCGGTCGGAGTAGCTGTCGCCGTAGGCGTAGGACTGGGCGAGATCGACGCCGGTGGACTCGGCGTAGCGGCGCAGCCAGGCCGCGCGGGCTTCGTCCACCAGCGGCGGGCTGTCGAGGTAGCCGGTCCAGACGCCGTCGCGGCTGTGCATCCGGCCGGCCACGACCTCGTCGAACAACGGCGCGATCGGCTCCACCAGCACGTCGATGGTGCCGGTGATGAGCACGGTGCGGTGCCCGGCCGCGCGGTGCTGCCGGATGCGCCGGATCGCCTCGGGCATCGCCCGCTGCAGCAACGCCTCGCCCAGGGTCTCGTCGATGAGCTTTCGCAACTGCTCTTCGTCGACGCCCTCGTAGCGCCGCATGAACGTGCGGATGAAGTCGCCACGGTCGCGGCGTTCGGCCAGCAGGTACCGGGGCAACGAGCGCAGCAGGTCGGTCAGCTCCCGCGGCCACTGCGAACGCGGTATGGCGGCGAGACGGACCCAGATGTACTGCTCGACGGTGTTGGACGCGACGACCGTGCCCTCGAGATCGAACACGGCGGCGACATCAGTGCGTTGCGGCAGTGCGGCGTCGCCACCGGACTTGGCCCGGGGACGCGACGAGAACGCCCGCATGGAGGCCGTGACCCCGGGGAAGTGCACCTCTTGCAGGTAGTGCTCCCAATCGATCTCGGCTGCGTCGAAGCCGTGCACCAGCCGCCGCTGCGGCGGCAGCGACTCGTGCAGCGCCCGGGTGCGGCTGTCGTCGTAGATGACCTCGGCTTGCGTGTAGGACTGGTAGAGGTCGGCGTACGTGCGCAGGACCTCGAGATCCTGCTGGCGCCGGTGCAGCGAGCGCATCCACGTGCGGGTGCGGTCCGAGGCCGGCACCCGCATGAGTGTGCGCTGGGCCAACTCGACGGCGCGTTCGCCGGTCTTCAGCATCCGCTCGACCTGTGTGCTGCCGGGGAACTGCCAGGACGGCACCTGAATGTGGCCACGTTCGCTGTCCGGCATCGGGTGCCGGCTGAAGTACGCGTGCACGTTTTCGTACATGCCGCGGAACGGCAGCGGGTTACGGGCACCGGAGCTGACGTGGTAATACCCAGGCTCGCGCGGCTCCGGTGGTGCGGCGGCCACCGCCAGGATGGCGTTGACGACCAGGTCGACGGGGATCAGGTCGAGCACGCTGTCGGGCAGGCCGGGAAACTCCGGCAGGATGCCGCGGCCGTAGGCGATGATCAGCGGGTCGGCCATCTTGAACCCGTCGATCCAGCCCGGGTACGGGTAGCGCAGCGAGCTCTCGACGATGGCCGGGCGGACGATGGACAGCCGGTGCCCGGTCTGGGCCCACATCTGTTCAGCGGCACGTTCGCCCAGCGCTTTGGTGAGCGTGTACACGTCGGGCCAGCCGAGGCTTTGCGCGCGGGTGCGGCCGTAGTCGACCAGGCGCTTGTTCACCCACTCGATGCGGGCCGGTTCGGCGGACTCCACGACGGCCTGCGGGCCGGCCTTACGATGCTCGCTGCGCGCCTCGGCCATCACCTTGCGCAGCACCTCGGGGCGCCGCGAGGCGGTCTCGACCTGGGCGCGCGCGGCTGCCGCGGCCGCGGCCTCGGCTCGCCAGTCGACATCGTGCGTCAAGCTGGCTTCGGTCACCACGCCCTTGCGCACGCCGGCGACGTAGGCCGTGGACACGTGCACCACGTGCGGGTCGGCGCCACTGGCCGCGAGCGTCTCGTACAACTGCACGACCCCGGCGACGTTGGTGTCGAAGGCTTCGTCGATGGGCGGGTCGAACGACACGGTGGACGCGCCGTGGATCACGACGTCGAGATCGGCGGGCAGCTCGGCCACGGTGCCGAGGTCGCCCTCGATGACGGTGACCCGCTGCGCGGCGACGCGCTCGACCTCGTCGGAGCCGACGGCCTCGCGCCACTTCCGGAACACCGGTTTGCGCAGCAGCTTGGTCAGCCGCTCGGCGCCGGTCATGCTGCCGCGCGGACGGATCAGCACCGAAACGTGCGTGTCCGGGTAGGTGGACAGCAGCTTCTCGAGCGTGGCCTGGCCGAGGAACCCGGTCGCGCCAGTCAGCAGGACATGCCGGCCGGCGAGATGCTCGCCGGGCCCCGCCGCGGGACCGTCGTCGACGATGTCAGCAGCCATCCGGTCCCCCAGCAACGTTGTGGTGTTCAGAGCTCGATTGCCTGTGCGTTTGCATGGCCGCTTCCCTCAGACCAGGGGCAGGGAGCGTCGCGCTCCCTTGGTGTTGAGGCTGCCCGGTCGGTAGCCGTCGAGGTCGACCGTCACGTGCTCGAACCCCGCGGCGCGCACGCCGGCGCTGACCTCGTCTCCGCGTTCGAGCACCGCGGCGACGTCGTCGGGCGCGACCTCGATGCGCGCGGAGTCACCGTGGTGGCGCACCCGCACCTGCTGGAACCCCAGGTCGGTCAGCACACGTTCGGCGAGGTCGATCTGGTGCAGCTTTTCCGGAGTCACCGGGTCGCCGTAGGGAATCCGGGAAGCCAGGCACGCCATCGCGGGCTTGTTCCAGACCGGCAGCTCGAGCTCGCGAGCCAACTCGCGTACGTCGGCCTTGGTCAGGCCAGCTTCTCGCAACGGCGCGCGCACGCCGTGCTGGATGGCCGCAGCCCGGCCGGGCCGGTGGTCGCCGGCGTCGTCGACGATCTCGCCGTACGCGACGGTGGCGAACCCGCGCTCTTCGGCGACTCGTTCCAGCCGCCCGAATAGCTCGTCGCGGCAGAAGTAGCAGCGATTGCGCGGGTTGGCGGCGTAGCGGCTGTCAGTGACTTCGTCGGTGTCGACGACCTGCGCCTGGATACCGATGGCCCGCGCGACGTCCAGCGCGGCCTCGAGCTCGCCGCCGGGCAGCGACGGGGAGCGGGCGATGACGGCCAGCGAGCGGTCAGGACCGAGGACGTCTCGGCACACCCGCGCCAGCAGGCTGGAGTCGACACCCCCGGACAACCCCATGACGACGGAGTCGAGACCAGCGACGATGTCACGCAGAACGCCCAACCGACCTGGGGCGACGCCCAGATCGGGGCTGGGTATGCTCAGCATCGTCGATCAGATTCCCCTTCGCTGGGAGTGCCGGACGCGTGCCAGTGTACCCATCGCCATCTGACCTCGAACTGCTGCTGAAGTCGGTCGCCGACGGCACAGTGAGCGCCGAGTCGGCGGCGTCGACCGTCGAAGCGTGGCTCGGCCGCAATACGGACATCTGGCCTGATCATGGACGGCCTGATCGAACCGGTGAGCCGGAGGTCGTGCTCGCCGCGGCGAAGACTCCGGACCAATGCGCCCGGGCGGTGGCCGAACTCCTGCATGGCGAAGCTCCGGTGCTGGTCACGCGGGCGGATGCGCAGGCCGCGGCAGCCGTGCGCGAGGTCGCGCCGCAGGCGCACTACGACGAGCTGGCGCGCTTGGTCGTCGCGCGTAGCGCCCGTCCCGAGGACGCTCCGCCCGGCACGGTGGCCGTCGTCACCGCCGGTACGAGCGATATGCCGGTCGCCCGCGAATGCGCCGCCGTACTCGAAGCGTTCGGCGTCGATGTGCGGTTCGTCACCGACATCGGCGTCACCGGCGTGCACCGCACGCTGACCGCCACCCGGACGCTCACCGACACCGACGTGGTGGTGGCGGTGGCCGGGATGGAAGGCGCGTTGCCGACGGTTCTGGCGGGACTGGTGACCCAACCGGTCATCGCCGTACCCAGCAGTGTCGGCTACGGCGCGACGTTCGGCGGCCTCGCCGCCCTGCTGAGCATGCTCGCCTCGTGCGCGCCTGGCGTCAGCGTCGTCAACATCGACAACGGCTTCGGCGCGGCCATGGTCGCCCGCCGCATCTTGACGGCGCGAAGGCCGCGGTCGTGAAGGCCGGCCATCTGCTGTGCGAGCAGGGCGTCTCCGGCGACATGTGGCTCGGGGCCTTGGTCGACGCGGGCGCCCGCATCGAGACGATGCAGGCGGCGGTCGACGGGCTGGGGCTCGGCGACATCGAGCTGGTGGCCACGCCGGTCACCGAGCACGGCCTGGCCGGCACCCGTGTCGAGGTCCGGGTGCCGGACAGTGTTCGCCGGTTGCGGACGATGCGCGAGGTGGAGGCGGTGTTCTCCGCCGCCAGCACGCCGTCCCCCGTCCTGACCGTGGCGATGGAGGTCTTCCGGGCGCTCGCGCACGCCGAGGCGGCAGCGCACGGCAGTGAACTGGATGCCGTGCACTTCCACGAGCTCGGGCACCCCGACACCGTGGCCGACATCGTCGGCGCGTGCGCAGGAGTGCAGGACCTGGGGCTACAGCGCCTCACCGCCGGCCGGGTGGCCGTCGGCTCCGGCAGCGTGAACACCGATCACGGCCGCCTCGCCGTGCCGCCTCCCGCGGTACGCCACCTGCTCACCGGTTTCACCGTCGTGCAGGGCGACCAGCCGCGCGAGCTCGCCACACCCACCGGGGCCGCCCTGCTCGCCGCCTTGACCACGCCCGCCCCGCTCGGGCCGATGCAGCTCACCGGTACCGGCACCGGCGCCGCCGCGCCCCGCGCCAGCGGGACCAGCACACTGACCCTGCTGGTGGGCGAGGCCGACGATGCAGCCGCCACCGCGGCCGTGGTGGTGGAGGCCACCGTCGACGACCTCAGCCCCGAGCTCGTCCCGTATGTCCTCGACACCTTGCGCGAGTACGGCGCACACGATGCCTGGGCGGTTCCGGCGCTGATGAAGAAGGGGCGGCAAGGCTGGACGCTCACCGCGCTGGCCGATCCGGGCGCCCTGGCCGAGCTTCGCGAGATCCTGTCCCGCGAGAGCGGAACGTTCGGCGTTCGCTGGCACCACGTCACCAAGCATCCGCTCGAGCGACGGTGGACGCAGACCGTGGTCGACGGCTTCACCGTGCGGGTGAAGATCGCCGAGGCCGACGGCGCCGTGGTGCGCCTGGCCCCGGAGTACGACGACGTGAGCGCGGCGGCCCGGGCGCTGGGTCGGCCCGCGCGTGAGGTGTACGACGACGCCGCCGCCCAGGCTCGCGCCCAGACGCGCCATGATGGAGGCCCGAGCGATGAGAACAGGAGTACGGCCAGTGGGAACGAGTGAGCAGGAGTACCGCGTCGAGCACGACACCATGGGCGAGGTGCTGGTACCGGCGACGGCGAAGTACCGCGCACAGACGCAACGAGCCGTGGAGAACTTCCCGGTCTCCGGCACCCCGCTGGAGCCGTCGCTGATCCACGCCCTGGCCACGATCAAGGGCGTCGCGGCGTCGGTGAACGCCGAGCTCGGAGTACTCGACGCCGACGTCGCCAAGGCCATCCGCGACGCCGCGGCCGAGGTGGCCGAGGGCCGCTACGACGATCATTTCCCGGTCGACGTCTTCCAGACGGGCTCGGGCACGTCGAGCAACATGAACACCAACGAGGTGCTGGCGACGCTGGCCGGCGAGCGACTCGGCCGCCCCGTGCACCCCAACGACGACGTCAACGCCTCGCAGTCGAGCAACGACGTCTTCCCCACCGCGATCCACGTCGCCGCCACCAAGGCCGTGGTGCGCGAGCTCGTACCCGCCTTGCAGCACCTCGAGCGCGAGTTGTCGCGCAAGGCCGCGGAGTTCGGCGCGGTGGTCAAGAGCGGGCGCACGCACCTGATGGACGCCACCCCGGTCACTCTCGGCCAAGAGTTCAGCGGCTACGCCGCCCAGGTGGCCTATGGCATCGAGCGCGTGGAGGCGGCGTTGCCCCGCGTCGCCGAGGTTCCGCTCGGCGGCACCGCGGTCGGCACCGGCATCAACACCCCCCACGGCTTCGCCGCCGCCGTCGTCGAGCGGCTCGCGGCCGAGTCCGGGTTGCCGTTCACCGAGGCGCGCAACCATTTCGAGGCCCAGGGTGCACGCGACGGCCTGGTGGAGCTGTCCGGGCAACTGCGCACCATCGCGGTGTCGCTGACCAAGATCTCCAACGACATCCGCTGGATGGGCTCCGGACCCCGTGCCGGACTGGCCGAGATCGCGTTGCCGGACCTGCAGCCCGGATCGTCGATCATGCCCGGCAAGGTCAACCCGGTCATCCCGGAGGCGCTGTGCATGGTCTGCGCCCAGGTCGTCGGTAACGACGCCGCGGTGACCTTCGCCGGCGCCTCCGGCTCGTTCGAGCTCAACGTGATGCTGCCGGTCATCGCCCGCAACGTGCTGGAGTCGATCCGGCTGTTGAGCAACATCTCGCGGCTGTTCGCCGACCGTTGCGTCAACGGGATCGAAGCCAACGAGCAGCGCTGCCGCGAGTACGCGGAGTCCTCACCCTCGATCGTCACGCCGCTCAACCGCTACATCGGCTACGAGGAAGCGGCCAAGGTGGCCAAGCAGGCGCTGGCCGAGCGCAAGACGATCCGCGAGGTCGTCGTCGAGCGAGGCCTGGTGGCCAACGGGTCGCTCACCGAGGCCCAGCTCGACGAAGCGCTCGACGTCTTGCGCATGACCCACCCGTGAGCGGGTGGGTCATGCGCGTGTGGATCAGTACCAGTGCGGCGACTGGGACTGCCAGAAGCTCCAGGCCGAACAGGGCGTGCCGTATCGCTCGTCGATGTAGGCCAGGCCCCACTCGATCTGGGTGATCGGGTTGGTGCGGTAGTCGTCGCCGAACTCGGCCATCTTCTCCGGCGGCAGCGACTGCGGGATGCCGTAGGCGCCGGACGACGGGTTCTCGGCGGTGTAGTCCCAGTTCGACTCGTTCGTCCAGAGATCCTGGAGGCACGAGAACTGTTCCTCGCCCCAGCCGTAGTCGCCCATGAGCTCGTGCGCCACGGCCTGCGGGTCGGAAACCGCCCGCTCGACGGAGCGGGCAGCGGACCTGGCCGCAGCCTCGCGTTCGGCTTCGGCCCGCGCCTGGGCGTCGGCCTTGGCTTTCTGCTCGGCCTTGGCCTTGGCCTTGCGCTCGGCCTTGGCCTTGCGCTGTTCCTCGGCCTTGGCCTTCTGCTCGGCCTTGGCCTTGCGCTGTTCCTCGGCCTCGGCCTTCTGCTCGGCCTCCGGCTGAGCGCCGGCCTTCAGCTTCTCTGCGAGGGTCGTCCGGTCGTCCTGCCCGGTGATGCCGGGCCCGGAATATATGGTCGACCCCAGGTCGGCGGTGGTTTTTCCCGACCTGGGGGTGTCACTCGTGGCACTGGCCACCAATGCCGCGAGGGCAACGATGGTGAAGAAGAATCCGAGGCCGGTGAGTTTCCGGCGGAAGTCACGGCGTCGTCTATGCACGTCGTTGGAACCTTTCCGTAGGGCTCCAACACGGTGCTACAGAAGCAAGATCTATACCAAATCGTGACAACGTGACGTTTGACACGCCGGGGCGGCATCCTGTAGGGGATCAAGGCGCCGCCCCGGCGACCACATGGCTCAGCGCGGCAGATCCTCGAGCATCTCGGTCACCAATGCCGCGATCGGCGAGCGTTCCGACCGCGTCAACGTCACATGCGCGAACAGGGGATGGCCCTTCATCTTCTCCACCACGGCGACGACGCCGTCATGGCGCCCGACCCGGAGGTTGTCGCGCTGACCGATGTCGTGGGTGAGAACGACCCGAGAGTTGGATCCGATCCTCGACAGCACCGTGAGCAAGACGTTGCGCTCGAGCGACTGAGCTTCGTCGACCACGACGAACGAGTCGTGCAACGACCGGCCTCGAATGTGTGTCAGGGGCAGGACCTCGAGCATGCCCCGTTCGACGACCTCGTCGACGACGTCCTGGGTGGTCAACGCGCCCAGCGTGTCGTAAACAGCCTGCGACCAGGGATTCATCTTCTCGGCCTCGCTACCGGGCAGGTAGCCGAGTTCCTGACCGCCGACGGCGTACAGCGGCCGGAACACGACGACTTTTTTGTGCGCTCCGCGCTCCAGGACCGCTTCGAGCCCCGCGCACAACGCCAGGGCGGACTTGCCGGTACCAGCACGCCCACCGAGGGAGATGATCCCGATGTCGTCATCCAGAAGGAGGTCGAGCGCGATGCGCTGTTCGGCTGACCGCCCGTGCAAGCCGAACGCCTCCCGGTCGCCACGCACCAGGCGCACGTGCTTGTCCGGCGTGACCCGGCCCAGCGCGCTACCGCGCTCGCTGTGCAGCACCAAGCCGGTGTGGCACGGCAGTTCCCGCGCCGGCTCGAGGTCGACGAAGCCGGAGCGGTAGAGCTCGTCGATGACGACGCCACCGACTTCGAGCTCGGACATGCCCGTCCAGCCGGACTCCACCACCGACTCGGCGCGGTACTCTTCGGCCGGCAACCCGACCGCCGATGCTTTGACCCGCATCGGCAGGTCTTTGGACACCAAGGTGACATCAGCGCCCTCAGCGGCCAAGTTGCGCGCGACGGCGAGAATGCGCGAGTCGTTGTCGCCGAGCCGGAAGCCGGCCGGCAGGACGTCGGGATCGGTGTGGTTGAGCTCGACGCGTACCGTGCCGCCCTCGTCGCCCACCGGCAGCGGGACGTCCAGGCGACCGTGCTCGGTGCGTAGCTCGTCGAGCAGCCGCAAGGCGGATCGCGCGAAGAATCCCAGCTCGGGATGGTGGCGTTTGGCTTCGAGTTCGGTGACGACGACGATCGGCAGAACGACCTCGTGTTCGGCGAAGCGCAAGATCGACCACGGGTCGGCCAGCAGCACGCTCGTGTCGAGCACGTAGGTGCGGCAGCCGGTGTCGGCGCTGGCGGTACGGCGGCGAGTGTGATTCTTGGAAGCGGCCACGTCCGTCTCCCTCACGCCTGAGTGCACCCTGACGGCTCAGGCGTCTATATCGCGCGGAGAACCGGGACCGGGCCCACCGGGCCGGGTGCCGGCCCTCCGTTCGCGCCGAGGTAGCAGCACGTAGGACGGGCCTCCCGGACGGTCGGCTTGGACCCCGACCGTCATGCACAAGGCTACCGCGACACGCGATCTACGCGACCGGACACGCGCACACACCGATGCTGCGAATCGCCAAGACCGCACTTGACATCGCGCGACGTTCAGGCGTAACCGTTAGCGATCGGCGCGGTGATCATCGAAATGATCAGCGTGCCGAAAGGTCTTGACGGATGATCGACAACGTGTACGTTCGTTGGGTGGGCGGTAGCACTTTCGGCTGATCGCTAGGGTGGACCACGAGTTCGGCGCCGTGCTGAGGCCAGCTCGGGGTGGTTGACCAGCGAGAGTGCGACATAAGAAAGGTCGGCGATGACGGTAGGTCCTTCGGACAACAGCACGTCCGGTGGCAGTCTGGGCGGCGCGCCTACAGCGCGGCGGATGGTCCTTGGGGCGCAGTTGCGCCGGTTGCGTGAGGCAGCCGGTATCTCACGAGCCGACGCCGGCTATCGGATTCGCAGCTCCGAGTCGAAGATGAGCCGCATCGAGCTCGGCCGCGTCGGCTTCAAAGAGCGCGACGTCGCCGACTTGCTGACCATGTACGGCGTGGACGATCCCGCCGAGCGCGAGGCGTTCCTCGAGATGGTCAAGCAGTCCAGCCAGCCCGGCTGGTGGCAGCGCTACTCAGACGTCATACCCGGCTGGTTCAACAACTACGTCGGGCTCGAGGAATCCGCCTCCCGGATCCAGACCTACGAGCTTCAGTTCGTTCCGGGTCTCTTGCAGACCGAGGACTACGCCGCAGCCGTGGTCGGTCATGGCGGCGCGAAATCCGGCGAGAGCGTCGAGCGACGGCTGGATCTGCGGCTACGCCGCCAGAAGAACCTGACCCGTCCTGACGCGCCGCGCCTGTGGGCGGTCATCGACGAGTCGGTGCTCTATCGGCCCATCGGTGGGCCCAGCGTCTTGAAGGCGCAACTCGACGCTCTGCTCGAACTCAGCAGCCAGCCCAACGTCTCGCTGCAGATCTTGACCTACGCCAAGAGCGGCTATGCCGCCGAGGGGTCGTTCTCCATGCTGCGCTTCGCCGAGAGCGAGCTGCCGACCGTGGTGTTCGTGGAGCACCTGACCGGCGGCATGTACCTCGACAGCCTGGAAGACGTCGAAGCGTACGGGCGCGCCCTCGACCGGCTCGCCGTCGACGCCGAGACTCCGGAAGTGAGTCGGCAGCTGATTTCGAAGAGGCGTACGGAAATTTAGCCATGCCGGGCTATTCGCCCGCGAGCTGACAGTTCATCAGGCGACAGCCATCGGCTGTCGCCTGCTCTTTGTCATGCCCCGAGTCTCGTGCGTCTGCACATCTCTCCGCACATTCGGGTGCACGGATTTCTGCATATGCATCCACACCTGCGTTCGCTCGTGCTAAGTTCTGTTGCACAGCTAGATGCACGTGCAATCGCATCCCCCATTTGGGATGTCAGAGACATGGAGGTCATCGTGGACGAAGTCTTCAACGGCATGCCTGCCGAGCAGGTGCCCGGAGCGGTGTGGCGGAAGAGCTCGTACAGCGGCGCCCAGGGCAACTGCGTCGAGGTGGCACACCTCCCCAGCGGTAGCTTCGCCCTGCGGAACTCCCGTCACCCTGACGGCCCGGCGCTGGTCTACACCCGCGCGGAGATGGAGGCTTTCGCCGCCGGCATCAAGGACGGCGAGTTCGACTGGGCGAACTGAGGCCGCCTACTCGTCGCAACCTGGGAAGCGGCGAATGGTCGTCATCACTGCAGACCGATACCGAATTGGCTCGGCCTACTCGGTACGGAACACTGCACACAGCACCGGGTGCGTACCGATGTATCGGTACGCACCCGGTGCTGCTTGTTGTGACAGCCTCGGCCCGACGTTGCGTTTTCGCATGTCAACCCATAGGTCACCGGATGGGTCGGCCCGGTTGCACCTTCTCTTGCAAGGAATTTCTGCATGTGCATTCACACAAGCGCGTCCCCGTGCTAGGTTCAGTGGATCTTGGTGCATGTGCAGACGCAGCTCCCACTTGGGACGTGCAGGAAGGTGTGACGTTTCGTGAACGCGATCTTCAACGGCATGCTGGCGGGACGATTCGCCCCCGTGACATGGCGCAAGAGTTCGTATAGCGACACGGAAGACACCTACGTCGAAGTGGCGGAGTTGCCGAGCGGCGACGTCGCCGTCCGCAGCTCTCGCGATCCGGAGGGGCCCGCGCTCGTCTACACCCGCGCCGAGATGGAGGCCTTTGCGGCCGGCGTCAAAGACGGCGAGTTCGACTGGGCCGACGACGGCGACCTGTCGCCGCGTTCCGGGGACGCGGCGACAGGCGTCGAGTCCGTTCACCGACAGGCTGTTGCGCACGCAGGCCCGGTCCTGCAACACCGTCTGGTGGACGACGATCTCCAGGGTGTCGCCGACACCGTGATCACCGGCGAAGCCGTACTGGATCGGGCGGCCTCGGAGCGCCTGCTGCGCGTGCTCGGCGCGGTCGTGTCACTGCACCGCAGTCACGACGTCGACGATCACGGCCGGTGCGCCATCTGCCGCCCCAAGGGCCTGCTGCGTTGGTGGCGGCGCAGCACCTGCTCGGTCCACGCCACGCTCGTCACCCATCTCGGTTACGTCAACGCTGTATCCATGCAGCGCGACCGGTAGAGGAAGTCATGTCCACGACATCGAGTCACCAGGACCCGTCTGCCCACGGCGCCCGCCGTAACCTCTCGGCGTCGACGCCGAGCCTGCATCACCGGACCACAGCCTCCACGCGGGCTGCGGTGGCCGCGTACAAGCTGGTGATCTGGGCGACGGTCGGTTTCGTCGTCCTCGCCCTGCTCAACACCGCGATGGGCCGCTGAGGGCCGCTCAGCGCCCGAACCGTCGTTCGCGCTCGGTGTAGCTGCGAACCGCCCGCAGGAAGTCGACCTGGCGGAAGTCCGGCCACAACGCTTCGCAGAAGTAGAACTCCGCGTTGGCGCTCTGCCACATCATGAACCCGGACAGTCGCTGCTCACCGCTGGCGCGAATGACCAGGTCGGGATCGGGCTGGCCTTTCGTGTAGAGGTGCTCGGCGATGCCCTCGACGGTGATGATCTCAGCCACCTCTTCCAGCGAGGCGCCTTTGGCGGCGTGCTCGTGCAGCAACGCTCGTACGGCGTCGGCGATCTCGCGCCGGCCGCCGTAGCCGACCGCGACGTTGACGTGCATACCCGACAACCCACGGGTGCGGTCGGCGGCATCCTTGAGCACCGTCGCGGTGCGGTCGGGCAGCAGGTCCAGGGCGCCGACCGGATGCACCCGCCACCGCCCGGTGGCGGCGATGTCGTCGATGAGGTTCTCGATGATGCCGAGCAGCGGCACCAGTTCGTCTTCAGGCCGGTTCAAGTTGTCCGTCGACAGCATCCACAGCGTGACCACGCCGACATCGAGTTCGTCGCACCAGCCCAGAAACTCTCGTGCCTTGGCCGCACCCGCCTGATGCCCGCTGGACGTGGGTGCGCCGAATGCGCGGGCCCAACGCCGGTTGCCGTCCATCAAGACAGCGACATGCCCCGGTAAGCGCTGGCGGTCGAGGCTCTTGCGGATTCGCCGCTCGTAGAGCCGGTAGACGAGGTCGCTCAGACCCATCGACCGCAGCACCTCCAGCCTTCGCGCGGGCATCGGCGACCGGGACGGATATCAGCCGCCATGGGCGATACCTCCGGTACCGCTCTAGGCGCAGAGACTACTCCCACCCACGGCCGATGACGTGAATTCCCTTCCGGTGGCGCCGTCGTGACCGACTCCGGGTCGTTGGTGCCGGTGTTTTCCACTACCGTGAATGGGGTGTCCCTCGACGATCACCTTCGCGACGCCGTCGCCGCGGTCAAGCCCCGCCTTCGCGGCTGGCTGCACATGGCCACCTTCCCGCTGGCGGTCGTGGCCGGAATCGCGCTGGTCGTCGTCGCACCCTCACTGCAAGTCCGGATCAGCGCCGCGATCTACACCGTGACCGCGGCGCTGTTGTTCGGCGTGAGCGCGGTGTATCACCGCGGCCGCTGGACACCACGCACCCAAGCGGTCTTGCGGCGCCTCGATCACGCGAACATCTTCCTGATCATCGCCGGCACCTACACCCCGTTCACGTTGCTCCTACTACCGCAGCTTCAGGCGCAGATCCTGCTCACGCTGGTCTGGGTGGGCGCGCTGCTGGGGGTCGGTTTTCGCGTGCTGTGGGTGGGCGCGCCGCGCTGGCTGTACGTACCCATCTACATCGCGCTGGGCTGGGCTGCGGTGTTCTGGATCCCGCAGTTCGCCGCCAATGGCGGCGCTGCCGTGGTCACGCTCATCATCGTCGGTGGGCTGATGTACACCCTCGGCGCCATCGTCTACGGGATGCGCAGGCCGAACCCGTCCCCGCGCTGGTTCGGCTTCCATGAGGTGTTCCACGCCTTCACGCTCGCTGGCTTCGCCAGCCATCATGTCGGCATCTGGCTCGCTGCCTTCGGCGGCGCGGGTGCGGTCGCGGCGACATGACGGTGGCGGGACGAGTTCAGAGTCACCTGGACGCGGACATCTGAGCCCGGAGCTGGTCGACATCACCGGTCGGCCGGTCGCAGACGAATCCGCGGCACACGTACGCCGCCGGCGCCCCGTCTACCAGCCCACGCCCACGCAGCAGCGGGACAGCCGGCTCATCGGCGACTGCGGATTCCGGTGCTGCTGACACCACGACCGCCCCGGGGGACGTATGGCGCAAGGCGGTGTGATGCAGCGCCGTCGTTCGCGGATCGTCGGCGGGTCCGACGATGGCCACCTCGACCGGTCCGGCGAGGACGGCTTCGGCGACAGCCAGCCCCCAGCCGGCGAATCTCGGCGCGCGAGCGGCCAGCGCGTCGTAGATGCCCAACGCGTTCTCCGCAGCGGCCCGATGCTTCGCCGAGCCGGTGTAGGCGGCGAAGCGCAACAGCGCACCAGCGGCCGCAGACCACCCGGCTGGGGCCGCGTTGTCGGTCGGGTCCTGTGGGCGGCGCAAGTCGGCGAGTCGTACGTCGGTCTCGTCGGCCGCGGTGTCGAAGAACCCGCCGTGGCCATCGGCGAACGAGGCGAGCACGACCTCGAGGAGCTGCTCTGCCCGGGCGAGCCACACCGGATCGCCCGTGACCGCCAGCAGCGTCAGGAAGCCCTCGGCGACGTCGCCGTAATCCTCGAGCACACCCGGGTGATCGCCGGCGCGGCCGTCGCGCGAGATCCGTCGCAACCGGCCGTCGTCGCCGAGGTGCACCCGCACCAGCAGCTCCGCACAGCGCGCCGCCGCAGTCACCCAGGCCGGTTCGTCGAACAGCGCTCCGGCCTCGGCCAGGGCCGCGATCGCCAGGCCGTTCCATGCCGCCACGACCTTGTCGTCGCGCGCGGGCCGCGGCCGCCGCGACCGCGCGGCGCGAAGCCGCTGACGTACCTCCTGCCAGCGCTGCGCATCATCGGGATCGTGCGGTAGTTGCAGGGTCGATGCCCCGTCCTCGAACGTACCGGCTGCGGTGACCCCGAACAGCTGCGCGGCCCAGTCGCCGTCATCCGGGCCGAGCACCGCTCGAAGCTCGTCGGGCGTCCACACGTAGTACGCGCCTTCGCGTGATTCGCCGGTCTCGGGGTGCGGCGAATCGGCGTCGAGGGCGCTGGCGAACCCACCGTCCTCGGTACCGAGTTCGTCGAGCAGGAACTGCGCGGTCTCATGCACGACCCGAGCCGCCGTCGGCGAACCGGTTGCCCGCCACCAGTGCGCGTACACGCGCATCAGCAAGGCGTTGTCATAGAGCATCTTCTCGAAATGCGGGACCACCCAGCCGGAGTCGACGCTGTAGCGAGCAAAGCCACCGCCGAGTTGGTCGTAGATGCCTCCCCGGGCCATGCGTTCGCAGGTCACGTCGACCATGGTCGACGCCTTCTCGTTCGCGGTACGCGCGTGATGACGCAGCAAGAACTCGAGCACCATCGACGGCGGAAACTTCGGCGCCCCACCGAAGCCACCGGCAGCGGGGTCGAATTCGGCGGCCAGCCGCGATACCGCCGCGTCGAGTCGCTCGGCGTCGGGGGCCTGGGCAGCACCCGTCGGGCCGGCGGTACCCAGGCTGGCGGCGATCTGGCCCGCAGCCGCGGTCACCTCGTCGCGACGATCGGTCCACGCCTGCACGACGGCCTGCAGGACCTGCGTGAACGACGGCATCCCGTGCAGCGGCTGCGGCGGATAGTACGTGCCCGCGAAGAACGGCCGGCCGGCGGGCGTGAGGAACGCGGTCATCGGCCATCCGCCCTGCCCGGTCAACGCCTGCACGGACTCCATGTACACCGCGTCCACGTCCGGGCGTTCCTCACGGTCGACCTTCACCGCGACGAAATGCTCGTTCATGTAGGCCGCGACGTCGGGGTCCTCGAACGATTCGTGTGCCATCACATGGCACCAGTGACACGCGGCGTAGCCGACACTCAGCAGGACCGGCACGTCGCGCCGCTCGGCCTCGGCGAAGGCGTCGTCACCCCAGGGCCACCAGTCCACCGGGTTGTCGGCGTGCTGCCGCAGGTACGGGCTCAGGGAGTTCGCCAGTCGATTCGCCACGTTCTCCAGCCTGCCACGTTCGTGGCGCCTGGCCATCGGTGACGTCTGCGCGATGCGTCAGATGCGGGTTCGTCGCCCTTCGGTGCCGATGATTCGGCACCGAAGGGCGGCTGCCCCCCGGGCCCTCACTCGCATGCGCCAGCGAAGGCCCGTCGCCTTCTGAAGAGAACATTCATTCAGTTGACGACCATGGTGATCATGCACCCCTGGCCGCATTAGTGTCAATACGCCACAAAGCACGTTCTAAGTTGTCGAAGATGTGACGATCAGCGTGACGAGAATTCAATTATCATTCACACTCCGAATGCCCGCGCGGCTCAGGCACCAGGCTCGAAGGCGTCGGCCATCGCCTGCGCATCGAACGCCTTGTCGTTCAGTTCGTTGAGGCTGTACCAGTTGCCGAAATCATCGCGGAACACGGCTTCCACGCCATACGGCCGCTCGGTCGGCTCCTGCAGAAACTCCACGCCACGGGCGGAGTACTCTGCGAACGTCCGCCGGCAGTCGTCGGTATTCCAGGCCCCGGCGCTCAAGGCACCTTTGGCCAGCAGACTACGAATCATCGCCGCGGTTTCGTCGTCGTGCATCGGCGGGCCGGGAACGCTCAACGCCAATTGGAACTCCGGGCTGGCCGGCGGACCCACGGTGAGCCACCGGTAGCCATTCTCCATCGTGACGTCGGTTCTCAGTTCGAAGTGCAACTTGTCGATGAAGAATGCCAGCGCTTTGTCGTGGTCGTCGACGTAGACGCTCGCCACGCCAAGCTTGGTGATCATGGTGCCTACCTTTCGTCGGATGCTCCGACACTAAGGTCAGCCGACCCGCGTGGGCTTCTCCGAGATTGCTGGGTTCGACGGCTGCATCGAACGCGGGCGCGGGCCGCCTTCCATGAACAGATGGCACGCAGGAATCGGCAACGGACCCACCTTCCGAGCCGAGCGCCGGAAGGCCGACGGGGTCACCCCGACGAGCTCGTTGAACAGCGTGCTGAAGGAGCCCAGGCTGGCGAACCCGACGCGATGGCAGATGTCGGTCACCGTCAGGTCGGACGAACGCAGCAGCTCCTGCGCCCGCTCGACCCGCCGCCTGGTCAGGTATCGCCCCGGCGTCTCGCCGTACGCGGCACGAAACGCTCGAACGACATGGAAGCGGGAGTACCCCGCTGCTGCGGCGACCTGATCGAGCTCGAGCGGTTCGGCGTAGTGCCGGTCGATGTAGTCCCGGGCTCGCCGCACCGCGACGAGGGTAGCCACCGCGGCCGAACCCACCGGCGCCCGGACACGCCGAGCCCGCCCAACAGCCGGGGCCGGTTGAGGGATCGGCCGAGCCGTCGGGTCAGTCACCGCCCGACCCGTTGTGGTCCGTCCGCTCGGTTCGGCGCATGCGCTCTTCGTCGGTGACGCCCTGATCGTTGTAGTCGACCTTGCGTATCTGCTTGCGCATGCTGCGGTACAGCAGCACCAACGCCAGGGCCAGAAAAACGATGACCAGGAACCCGAGCACCCCCGGTCCGGGGACCACATTCGTGGATCCCTCGGCGAAGACCGCTGCGATCAGTGTCACGAGGCGCCTCTCATCCCCGTCCAGTCTCCCACCGTGGCACGCAATCCGTCGAACAGGTCGTCCTCCTGCGGCTTGTGGTCGACCAGGGAGCGCACGAGTTCGTAGTCCTCGGTGGGCCAAGCGGCTTGATGGACCTCGAGCGGGACCGCGAACCACGGCCCGTCGGGATCGATCTGGGTGGCGTGAGCCAGCAGGGCGCGGTCGCGCACCGGGAAGTACTCCGCGCATTCCACCTTGGTGGTGATGCGGTCGTCCCACTCCGGATCGGGCTTCCAGTCAGCCAGGCGTTCGACGTACGGCGACTCCAGGCCACGCCGGATCATCTCTTCGTGCAGGGCGACCATCCGACGCCGGTGGAAGGTGTGGTGGTAGTACAGCTTCGCCGGCTGCCAGGCCGGGCCCGCCTCCGGATACCGCTCGGGATCGCCGGCCGCCTCGAAGGCGGCGACACTGATGCGGTGGCACATGACGTGGTCAGGATGCGGATAGCCCCCACGCTCGTCGTACGTGGTCACCACATGAGGCTTGAAGCGGCGCATGATCTCGACCAACGGTTCAGCCGCCTGCTCGACGGGCATCAGCGCGAAGCAGCCCTCGGGCAACGGCGGAGGCGGGTCGCCCTCCGGGAAGCCGGAGTCGACGAAACCGAGCCACTCTTGACGCACCCCGAGGATGTCACGCGCGGCGGCCATCTCCTGCCGGCGGATCTCGCTGATGTTGGCCAGGACGTCGGGACGGTCCATCTTCGGGTTGAGAATGGAGCCCCGCTCACCGCCGGTGCAGGTCACCACGAGCACCTCGACGCCTTCGGCGACGTAGCGAGCCGTCGACGCCGCACCCTTGCTCGACTCGTCGTCGGGATGTGCGTGGACATGCATCAGTCGCAACGCTTCAGCCACCGGTACCCCATCGTTTCAGTTCCGAATACTCCTAGGACAACGCTTGCAGCCGACAACTTGTGCCCTGGGCCCTTCCCGCACCGCGTCAATGAGAAGATCGGCCTGCGTCGCCACCGACGAGACATAATGGTGCCGTACGCATCCGACATCGAAGACTCCACCCCAGGACCCCGCGCATGCCCGACAACCAGGCCGAGAACAGCGATCACCTCGCCGAGCGCTACGGTCGGCGGCCTTCGTCCGACCGCGGCGTCACCATCGCCGTGACCGCTGCCGTCATCGTGCTCACCGTGGTCGTCGGGTGGTTCGCCTTCCGCTCGGTCGACGATCCACTGCGGGTGGCGGTGCATTCGTGGGACGAGCCGCAAGGCGCCGCTCTCACCACCACCATCGAGATCGATCGCGACCCCGGAGTGGCCGCGACCTGCGACCTTGTGGCCCTCGACGAGCGGATGATAGTGGTAGGACAGTTGGAGTTGGAGATTCCGGCCGGGCCCGAGGATCATTTCCGAATGTCGGCTGACATCCCGCTGAAGGGTGATGGCATCGCGCCGGAGTTGCGCGAATGTCGCATCACCAACTGAACCACCTGCTTGACCTGCGGATATCGCCTTGAAGGCGAGAAGCTTGCTATCCTCGTAGATTCCCCGTCATCACGTGTTCCGGGCGGAAGGGCCCGGCGGTCAAGCACACCTACAACGCGTGTGACCGACGTAAAGATACTTCAAGGAGCAGATGCCGTGACCGCGACCAGCGATAACGTCGCCTGGCTCACCCAGGACGCCTACGACCGCCTCAAGCAGGAGCTCGAGTACCTGATGGGCCCCGCTCGCCTCGACATCGCCAAGCGAATCGAGGAAGCTCGCGCCGAGGGTGACCTGTCGGAGAACGGTGGATACCACGCCGCCAAAGAGGAGCAGGGCAAGCAAGAGGCCCGCATCAATCAGCTGCAGCAGCTCCTCCAGCGGGCGAAGGTGGGCGAGACTCCACAGGACGACGGGGTCGTCGAACCGGGCATGATCGTGGAAATCCGGTTCGAGGGCGACGACGAGGTCGAGAAGTTCCTGCTCGGCTCCCGTGAACTCGCCTCGCTGGACGACTCGGTCGAGCTCGACGTCTACTCGCTGCAGTCACCGCTGGGCTCGGCCATCAACGGCAAGAAGGTCGGAGAGACCGCTTCGTACGAGGCGCCCAACGGCAAGACCATCACCGTGGAGATCGTCGGCGCCAAGCCGTACGGCGCCTGAACATCGTCGTAGCGGGCCGTCGCCGTGAACTTCGGCGGCGGTCCGTCGTCGTGAAGAGGCGCCTGTCGTGGTGAACGGGCGCGCTTTGGTCGTCGTGAACGGGATCGTGGCCGTCGTGGTGAACGGGCGCGCTTTGGTCGTCGTGAACAGGGGCAACTCCTGTCGCCGTGAACGGGGCTCTCCCGACGTCCAGGGAGATCGCCCTCGCCGCCGCGATCGCGTGGGTGGACGATCATGAGCAGTTTGCGGCGCTCGAGCGCCGTGGGCGCCTCATGATCTTGCCTGGACGCGTTGTGCTTCTTCGGTCGTGAAGACCATCGTGCGCAAACCGACCCAGTCGTGAAGATCGTCGTGCCGATTCGGGCCGACTAGAGCGGCTGATTCACGCACGACGACGAAGACACACCACCAGGTGATCTGTTGCATCAACAGGCTTACACGCCTCGTGGAGCTGTCAGAATCCTCGTGCTCCGCACCTGCAATGGCAGCCGTACTGCAATGCTGGCCGCGCGCGCCCGAGCCGGGCCGTGACCGGGCCACCGCGCCCCGCGTGCATCGCCGCAGCCCGCCGGCAACGCCGGCCGCCCTGACGGCCACGCCGGCTGGTAGAGCGGTTCGCTGCCCAGGCAGCCAACGCGGCTGGTGCGCCGCCGAGCGAACCAAACAGCGATCCACCGCAGGCGAGCCAAACAGCGCACCGCCCCCGGCGAACCAAACAGCGATCCACCGCCCGGCGAACCAAACGCGGAAGCGCGCCCTAGAGCAAGCCAACTGGGCCGGCGCGCCACCAGGCAACCAAACGCGGAAGCGCGCCCTCGGGCAAGCCAACTGTGCCGGCGCCCCACCAGGCAACCAAACGGCGGTGCGCCCCCTTCGAAGGGGGCACACCGCCGTGGACTGTTGCGGCCTGGGCCGACTACGTCGGCGACCGATACGGGGCGCCTACTTGGTCGCGGCTGCCTTGTACTTGCGGATGGCCAGCGGGGCGAAGATGCCGACGATGATCACGACCCAGATCAGCGACAGCAGCACCGGGTGCTGCGCCGGGAAGTTGTCGGTCGAGAACAAGTTCGGGTTGCCGAACAACTCACGCGTGGCGGCCACGAACGCACTCACCGGGTTCCACTCCGCCACCGGCTGCAGCCAGTTCGGCAGGGTCGGGGTCGGGATGAACGCATTGGACAAGAACACCAGGGGGAACAGCCAGATCAGCCCAGCTGAGGCTGCCACCTGCGGGCTGCCGACGGACAGTCCGATGAACGCCCCGACCCACAACATGGCGAAGGCGAACAACAGCAATAGCCCGACCCCGCCGATGAAGCCAAGGGCGCCGTTCTCGATCTTCCAACCCACGAGGAGCCCGCACAGGATCATGATCGCCAGCACGATGACCTGATTGGCCAGGTCGGCGATGACCCGTCCGGAGATGACCGCGGACCGCGCCATGGGCAGCGACCGGAACCGATCGATGAGGCCCTTCTCCATGTCGTCGGCCAGCCCGACGCTCGCCGGAGCTACGGCGAAGGCCATCGTCTGGGCGAAGATACCGGCCATCAGATAGCGCTTGTAGGCCGTCGGGTCGCCCTCCATGCCCGGAATGGGGATGGCTCCGCCGAACACATAGGCGAACAACAGCACGAACATGATCGGCTGGATGAACATGTAGATCTGGTTGTCCGGCACCCGCCAGCCGCCACGGATGTTGCGCCACGTGATGGTCAAAGCGTCGTTGACCGCTTGCTTGGGCCCTACGCGGTTGGGACGTGCCGGCGACTCACGCTTCACATCGGTCGTGGTCACGATGCACTCCTCCCGGCCAGCTCAGGCTTCTCGGTCTCGTCCTCGGCGTGCCGGCCGGTCAGCTTCACGAACACGTCGTCAAGGGTGGGCCGGCGCAGCGCGATGTCGTCGATGGTGATGCCGGCCTCGTCGAGGTCGCGGATCACCTGGATCAATCCCTTGGAACCGGTGTGGGTGGGCACCGTGAGCTTGCGGTTGTGTTCGTCATGCTCGCACTGTCCCCCGCTGTTCAGGTTCAGGATCTGCTCAGCGCGCCCGGCCTGCTCGGGATCGTGGACCACCACCTCGATGCGCTCACCCCCGATCTGCGTCTTGAGCTCGTCGGCGGTGCCTTGGGCGATCACCCTGCCGAGGTCGATGACGATGATGTTGTCGGCCAGCGCATCAGCCTCTTCGAGGTACTGCGTGGTCAACAGGATGGTCGCGCCACCGGCCACGCGCTCGCGGATGACCTCCCACAGGTCGAGTCGGCTCGCCGGATCGAGGCCGGTGGTCGGCTCGTCCAGGAACAAGACCTCGGGCTGGACGATCAAGCTGCTGGCCAGGTCGAGACGCCGGCGCATGCCGCCGGAGTACGTCTTGAGCATCCGGTCTGCTGCATCGGTCAGCGAGAACTGCTCGAGCAATTCGTCGGCTCGCTTCTTGGCCTGCTTGCTCGACAGCTGGTAGAGGCGGCCGAAGAGCCAGAGATTCTCCCGCCCCGTGAGCGTCTCGTCGACCGCGGCGTACTGCCCGGACAGGCCGATCTTGGACCGGACGGCTTGCGGCTCTGACAGGACATCGTGCCCGGCCACGACCGCGCGGCCGGCATCAGGTCGCAGCAGAGTGGTCAGCATCCGTACCACCGTGGTCTTACCTGCGCCGTTCGGGCCGAGCAGCCCGACCACAGTGCCCTCGGGCACCTCGAGGTCGACACCCCCCACGGCCTTGACGGCCTTCTCCCCGGAGCCGAAGGTCTTGGCTAGGCCTTCGGCAGTGATCGCGTTCACGATGTGTCCCTTCTGTGATGATGATTGGAGCTTGTCAGACGCCACCGACAAGGTCGCCGCAGCGAGCGATGCCGACTCCGCCGTGGGTTTCGAACTCAGCTGAGCAACGCGGTGGCCTGGTCGAGATCGAGCTCACCAGCGGCGAGCTTGCGCAGCACCGCTTCGCGATCGACCTCGGCCGGCGCGGCCGCGGCGTCCCCCGTGTCCTCCAATCCGAGTCGCTGGAGCAATTCCGCGAATCGTTGGCGCGCCGTGGGGTAGCTGACACCGAGCTCGCGCGCCAGTTCTCTCATATTGCCGCGAGAGACGAGGAAGGTGCCAAGAATTTTCTGGTCCTGCGCGTCAAGGGAGCAGTAGGCACACGAGGCGAACCGTCCGGACAGCTCAGTGCCGCAGGACTCGCATCCCAGCCTCGTGACGTGCAGCTCCGCACCGCACACTGGGCAGTCTCCTGGCGGTTGATGCAGATGGCGGTGCGGGTCCGAAACCATCACCGGGTCCCTCCACTCGACGGTTCCGGAAGCTTCACCGTCACGTTCCCCATCACGACCTCGACGTCGATCTCGGCCGCACCAGTGCCCAGCACGATGTCGCGGTCACGCTGCGACTTCGGCCGTTCGTGCTCGGTGGTGAACCGGCCCAGCTGAACGTCTGAGCGCACCCTTACGTCGGAACCTTCGAGCAATGTCAGCTGCATCGACCCCGACTCACAGCGCATCCGCGAATGCCCGGCCAGCTGCAGCGTCTCGACCTGCGCTGAGCCGGCCTGCACCAAGAGGTCGACCGGGCTGCGCAGGCCGCTCACCCGTAGCGAACCCGCGGTCACCCGGACGTGATCGAGCGCCGGAACGTCGTCGACCCGCAACGAGCCGGCGATCGCCTCAGCCCCGACCGTGAGCCCGGGATTGACCCGGACACGCAGCTCGAGATCCTGCCCGACGTTTTGGAACCGGTCGGCGACCTCTCGCCAGCGTCCCCCGGCGAGCAGCACGAACGCGCCTTCTGTGGGCACGGCCTCGGTCTCGCCGGTGATGTTCAGAGTCGAGCCGTCACGGCGTACCGTGTGCTGGCCGTCGACGGCGACGGTGGCCACAGTGGGGTCACCGACGATGCGGACCCGCCTCGACGTTCCGCGGACCTGGACCCTGGTGATCTGAGGCACGACGTCAGCGCGTGCCGCACCGGCGCCGGACCCCGTCCGGGTGGCGCCAGCATCGGTCCGGGCCGACTCGGCCGCTTCGATCTCGTCGAGCAGGCGAGCCGCTTCGGCCGGATGGAGCTGCCCGGCGGCCACCTGCTCGAGGATCTCACGCGATGAGAGCGTCGTCATGGCTCCATGGTGCGCCACGACTTACCAAAACGTCAACTCTGTTTTACGAAGCGATAAGTCAGTTTTCCATAATGGTCACCGCGTAGCCGGATTCACCCAGCGTCCCCAGAACCCGGTCGCAGTGCTCCGGTCCCCTCGTCTCGACCTGCAACGCGATCTCGACCTCGTCGATCGACAGACTCGCACCCGTTCGTTCGTGGACGACGTCCAGCACGTTGGCGTCGACGCTTGCCAGCACGCTGAGCAGCCCGGCCAGCCCGCCCGGCGCATCGGGCACGCGCACGCGCAGGGACAGGTAGCGTCCCGCGGCCGCCATGCCGTGGCGGATCACCCGCAGCAGCAGCAGCGGGTCGATGTTCCCGCCGGACAGAACGGCGACCACCGGTGGCTCGAAAGCCCCCGGATCTTCGAGCACGGCGGCCACCGCGGCCGCACCGGCGGGTTCGACCACCAGCTTCGCGCGTTCGAGCAGCAGGACCAGCGCCCGCGACAGCGCCTCCTCGGACACCGTGGTGACGGAGTCCACGTACTTGCGGATCATGTCGAACGGAAGCTCGCCGGGGCAGCCCACGGCGATGCCGTCGGCCATGGTCGCCATCTGCTCCAACGGCACGGGCCGGCCGGCCTCGAGCGAGCCCGGGAAGGCCGCTGCCCGCTCAGCCTGTACACCCACGACCCGCACGTCCGGGCGGTTGTGGTGGACGGCGAGCGCGATGCCCGCCGTCAGGCCTCCGCCGCCGGTACCGACGACGATGGTGCGCACGTCCGGGCACTGCTCCAGGATCTCGGTACCCACAGTGGCTTGACCAGCTACGACGTCAGGATGGTCGAACGGGTGGATGAGGACGGCACCGGTCTCGGCGGCGAACGCTCGGGCAGCCAGCAGCGCCTCGTCGAGACTGGAGCCCACGAATCGCACGTCGGCGCCATAGGCGCGCGTCGCTCGCTCCTTGACGATGGCCGCACCTTCGGGCATGAACACCGTCGCCTGGGTGTCCAGCATGCTGGCCGCCAGGGCCACCCCCTGCGCGTGGTTTCCCGCACTCGCGGCGACGACCCCGTTGGCCCGCTCAGCCGCCGAGAGCCCGGCGATACGCACGTAGGCGCCACGAATCTTGAACGACCCCGCGCGCTGCAGGTTCTCGCACTTCAAGTGGACCGGCCCGCCGACGCGGTGGGCCAGCCAACGCGAGTCTTCGAGCGGCGTCGGCCGGACGACGTCACGCAACAGCTCCCGCGCGGCGTCCACATCGGCCATCGAAACGGTCTCTACCACGCCCGCCATCCTCCTCGTGAGATTCGGCCCCTCACCGCTGATCCTGTCACCCTGCGCCCGGATGGGCTCACGCCGCTGTCACTGTCAACTCGTAGAGTGTGGGACGTGAAACTCGCCTGGTTGTGCAGTCATGAGTCCTATCAGCCCGAAACGTTGCTCGAGCACGCGGTTCTCGCCGAGCGGGCTGGCTTCGACGTCGTCACCGGCGCCGACCACTTCCATCCGTGGGTCGACGACGAGGCCGCGGCCAGCTACGTGTGGACCTGGTTCGGCGCGGTCGCGCAGGCCACTTCGCGCGTCGAGCTCGCCACCAGCGTCACGGCACCGCTGTTCCGCTACCACCCCGCCTTGATCGCCCAGGCCGCCGCCACGGTCGACCGGCTGTCCGGTGGACGGTTCATCCTCGGCGTCGGCACCGGCGAAGCCATCAACGAGGCGCCGCTGGGCTACGAGTTTCCCGGCTATGCCGAACGCATCGCTCGCATGGCCGAAGCGATGACGATCATGCACGGCCTGTTGGCCGGCGACAAGATCGACGTCGAGGGTGAGTACTACCAAGCGCGCACCGCCAAGTTGTACAGCCCACCGGTCGGGACGGTTCCGGTGTGGATGGCCGCCGGCGGGCCCAAGTCCGCCACGTTCGCCGGCACACATGCCGAGGGCCTCATCACCAGCGTGAAGGACCCGCAGGACACCGTCGAGCGCGTCATCGAACCGTACCGGCAGGCAGCCGCCGAACGGGGCGCCAAGACCACCGTGATGGCGACCCGGTGGGTTGTCCTGGCCGGTAGTGACGACGAAGCGTGGGAAGCCTTGGCGTCCATGCGCGGTCTTCGCGCTCCCGGCCGGCTCGAGGTCGCCGACCCGATGGTCCTGCGTCAGCGCGCTGACGAGATGGACCGTGCGGAGATTCTCGGCAAGTACACGATCGTGCGTGATCTCGAGCAGCTCGCCGAGGCGTATCGGCCGTTGGTGCACGACGTCGGCGCGGACTACGTCGCGATTCAGGTCGCCAGCACCGACCCGACCGGCACCATCAAGCGCATCGGCGCCGAGGTGTTGCCCGCCCTGCGCGAGTGGGCGGCCTAGTCGGAGGACAGGGCCTGGGTCAGATCGGCGAGCAGGTCGTCGACGGTCTCGATACCGACCGAAAGCCGGACCAGGTCGCCCGGCACCTCCAGCGGGCTGCCGCTCGCGCTGGCGTGCGTCATCCGGCCCGGGTGCTCGATCAGCGACTCGACTCCACCGAGCGATTCGCCCAAGACGAACAGCCGTGCCCGGTTGCACACGTCGATCGCGGCCTGCTCGCCACCGTCGACCCGGAACGAGACCATGCCGCCGAACCGGCTCATCTGCTTGGCCGCAACATCGTGGCCAGGGTGCTCGGCCAAGCCGGGGTACAGCACCTGGCTCACCCGCGGGTGCTCTCGGAGCAGCGCCACGACCCGTTCGGCGTTGTCGCAATGCCGGTCCATACGCACGCCGAGCGTCTTGAGCCCACGTAGCACCAGCCACGCGTCGAACGGTCCGGCGA
>NZ_DAHVSH010000084.1:0-1515 GCF_027324685.1 Haloactinopolyspora sp. | reverse complement strand
CAAGGGCCTGCTCGACGCCTGCCAGGCGCAGGGCACGCGGCTGCTGTACGCCTCGTCGGCCGCCACCTACGGGGATGTCCGGGCATTTCGCGAATCCCCCGAGTGCGAGCGGCCGCTCAACATCTACGGATACTCGAAGCTTCTGTTCGACAACGTCGTGCGGCGCATGCTGCCCACGGCACGCCATCAAGTGGCGGGCTTCCGCTATTTCAACGTCTACGGACCGCGCGAGCAGCACAAGGGACGCATGGCCTCGGTGGCCTGCCACCACTTCGGCGAGATCCGTGAGCGCGGCAAGGTGAAGCTGTTCGGAGAGTACGGCGGCTACGGCCCGGGCGAGCAGACGCGCGACTTCGTGTATGTCGAGGACGTGGTCGCCGTGAATCTGTGGTTCCTGCGCCATGGAGAGCGCAGCGGCGTCTTCAACGTCGGCTCGGGCCGGGCTCAACCGTTCAACGACGTGGCTCACGCGACCCTCAACGCGGTGCGCGCGCAGCGCGGCGAGGCGCCGCTTGCGCTGGCGGAGCAGATCCGCAGCGGTTTGATCGAGTACATCCCGTTCCCCGAGGCGCTCGTCGGCAAGTACCAGTGCCGTACCGAGGCCGACCTCACTGCGTTGCGCGCCACGGGCTGTGATGTAGCGTTCACCGACGTCGAGACCGGCGTGCGCCGTTATGGCGAGTGGCTTGCGGGGCGGTGACGTCGGGGGCTCTTGTGGTGGGGTCCGTGAGGGTCTGATCGTCGCGCGTGATATCAGTCCGGCCGGCTTCCCCTAAATCTTACGGACGAGCGTGGTTTTGCCCGCCCGTCGTGGCTCCACGATCAGGACCGCCGGGGTATCCGAAAGGGGTTCTCCCACCCGCCGCTCCACGGGCCAGTCGAACATGCTTTCTCCGAACCTCGGCCATTCGGGATTATGGGTGCCGGCTGATTGGGAGACGGCGATCCACTGTCCGGAAAGATTGAGAGGAGCAGGCCTTCTACTGCGGCGGAGCCCACGATCTCGGCCGACCCGTTCTGCAGGGCTGGCCGCGTGCAAGGAGCGACGTGCTGGTCGTCATCGCGCACGCCTGCAAGGACGTGGCGGAGCTCTCGCTACCGGCGCCGTGATAGGGAGGGCGATGACATCGTCAGGACGGACGTCGACCTGCAGCGTCATGACTGGTGTCTTCAAATGACCTGCCGACCGCGTGAAACTACTGCGGCGCACGAACAACATCACGTCCGTAACTTATTGAGCCCTGAGGGAAAATCTGGCATTCTGAGCATCGCCGCACTCATATTGCAGCCCCCGTGTGACACCCCCTCGGTGCTGCAGACGGGTCATCGACGGCTGGTCTGTAAATTCTGACGATTAGTCATATTTGGGACACGCGAATCGGCTGGGGGCAATTCCAGGTGCATCTTTTGTAGCCTTATTATAAATTTGGGATAATGGCTTGCTGGAACGGCATCTAGAGTTTTGGAACGAGGACGACTGGAACAAAGTCACGTCGCGGTGGCCTGAGGCCGTGA
>NZ_DAHVSH010000071.1:0-38519 GCF_027324685.1 Haloactinopolyspora sp. | reverse complement strand
GTGCATCGCGCACGCTGGCCGGAGCCCGCGGAGTTGACCGACGTCGTGGGAGCCGAGGCTGACGCCGACACCTTCGGCACGGCCTCGGAACTGATCGGCTCGGTGCGGCGGGCCAAATCCGAGGCACAGCTGTCGATGCGTGCCGAGGTCGACCATGCTCAGGTGCGCGGCCGCGCCGCTGACGTCGACGTGATCAACCAGGTCATCGACGACATCCAGGCCGCAGGCCGGATCGTGAAGATCAGCATCGAACCCGACGACGCCGTCGACGTCCCCACGGTGACACTCGCAATCTGAATTCCGCACTCTCGCTCGTGAAATGATCATGTTCACTTGGTAATTGCCTGCTGTACCACCCATGCACGCCTGGTGATGCAGCAGATTTCCTCGTGGTGCGACTCCGCGCGCGACGTTCCGCAGGGCGCCGCTACGTTTCGTGCGGACGGGTACGGGACCGGTTGCCCGGATCGCCCGCCGCCGTCGGCCCCGGCACGTGAAATACCCCCGGTGGGTATCGCGTTGTCCGGAGACCGACAACCACGGAGTGCCACGATGGAACACACGCCACGACCGGCCACCACAGGCGACGCCCACGGTGCCCACGCTGGTGACGACATGCACGAGCACCACGGCGCACACGCCGATCACGGCGGCCACGCCGGTCACGGCGCGCATGACACGCACGCCGGCGACGCCGGTCACGGCGGCCACGCCGCGCATGACACGCACGCCGGTCACGCTGGGCACGGCGCGCACGGTGACCATGGTGACCACGCCGCAGCCTTCCGCGACAAGTTCTGGGTGAGCTTGGCTCTGGCGATCCCGGTGGTGGGCTTCAGCCCCATGGCCGGCGACCTGCTGGGCTACGAACCGCCGGGCTGGGGCGCATGGATCCCGCCCGTGCTGGGCACCGTGCTGTTCTTCTACGGCGGCTGGCCGTTCCTGACCGGCGCGCGGGCGGAGATCAAGAGCCGCCAGCTCGGGATGATGACCTTGATCGGCCTGGCGATCACGGTCGCCTTCGTCGCGAGCGGGCTCACCTCCCTCGGTGTCGGCGGCTTCGACCTGGACTTCTGGTGGGAGCTCGCCCTCCTGATCGTCATCATGCTCCTGGGGCACTGGCTGGAGATGCGCGCGCTCGGGCAGGCCTCCGGTGCGCTGGAAGCTCTCGCCGAGCTGTTGCCGGACACCGCGGAGCGGATCGTCACCCACGACGATCAAGCCGCCGGTCAGCGCGCCGACACCGTCGAGGAAGTACCGCTGACGCAGCTGAGCCCCGACGACGTCGTGCTGGTGCGCTCGGGCGGACGGGTTCCAGCCGATGGCGTCATCGTGGCCGGGACGGCCGAAGTGGACGAGTCGACGGTCACCGGCGAGTCCGTCACGGTCTCGCGTGGGCCGGGTGATCGAGTCGTGGCCGGGACGGTGGTGACCGACACCGCGGTGCGGATGCAGGTCACGGCCGTCGGCGAAGACACCGCACTGGCCGGCATCCGCCGGCTCGTGGCCGACGCCCAGGCGTCTCGCTCGCGCGCGCAAGCCCTGGCCGACCGCGCGGCCGCCTACCTGTTCTGGTTCGCTCTCGGCGTCGGGCTCGTCACGTTCGCCGTGTGGGCCGCGCTCGGCGAGGCGTCGCAGGCGGTGGAGCGCACGGTGACGGTGTTGATCATCGCCTGCCCACACGCGTTGGGGTTGGCGATCCCGCTGGTCATAGCGATCTCGACCGGCATGTCTGCCCGCGCCGGCATCCTGGTCAAAGATCGGCTGGCCCTGGAATGGATGCGCCGTGTCGACACCGTCCTGTTCGACAAGACCGGCACGCTGACCGTGGGGCGCCCGGTGCTGACCGGGGTCGTCACCGCCGATGGAGTCGACCGTGACGACGCGCTCGTCATGGCCGCCGCCGCGGAGTACGCCTCCGAACACCCGTTGGCCCGCGCGGTGGTCGCGGCAGCCGAGGAACGTGGCGACATTCCGGCGGCCACCGAGTTCCAATCGCTGACCGGCAAAGGCGTGCGCGCCGTCGTCGACGGCGCGAAGGTCGAGGTCGGTGGGCCCTCGCTGGTCGCAGAGTTGGGCTTGCGCACGCCGGACGAGCTCGCCGAGCCGGTCTCGCGATGGATCGACGCCGGCTCCACGGTGCTGCACGTGGTGCGCGACGGCGTCGTGATCGCGGCGTTGGCGTTGGCCGACGAGGTGCGCGCCGAATCGCGTGAGGCGATCGAAGCGCTTCGTGCCGAGGGTGTGCGGACGGTCATGATCACCGGTGACGCGCGAAACGTCGCGGAGTCGGTCGCCGCCGAGTTGAAGATCGACGAGGTGTTCGCCGAGGTCCTGCCCGCGGACAAGGAAGCGGTGGTCGCCGATCTGCAACGACGTGGCTTGTCGGTGGCGATGGTGGGTGACGGGGTGAACGACGCTCCCGCCCTGGCCCGAGCCGACGTGGGCGTGGCCATCGGCGCGGGGACCGACGTCGCCGTGGAGTCGGCCGGCATCGTGCTCGCCTCGGACGACCCGCGCGGGGTGCTGTCGGCGCGGCGGCTGTCGCAGGCCGGGTACCGCAAGATGGTGCAGAACCTGGCCTGGGCAACCGGGTACAACCTGATCGCCGTGCCGCTGGCCGCCGGGGTGCTGGCGCCGGTCGGGGTCGTGCTGCCGCCGGCCGTGGGGGCGGTCGTGATGACGCTGTCGACGATCATCGTCGCGCTCAACGCCCAGCTGCTTCGTCGCCTCGATCTTCGCCCGGACGCCGCGTCCTGAGCGAGGGGAGGTCCACCGGGTCGTCGTGCTCGGCGGCGCGGGAGAAGCGTCAGAGCCGCAGGACGTCGACGGCGACGCGGGCGGCGCGGCCGATGGCCCGGTCGACCTCCGGCTGATGGACCGCCGGGATGGTCGACGCGGTCAGGACGGCGACGGCGATCCGGTCGCCGGTCGCCGTCGACACCACGCCGGCCTCGTGCCGCAGGTTGAGGAACGTGCCGGTTTTGCTGCTGACCGTCACCGAGTCCGAGGCCAGCTCGGCGACCATGCGGTTGCGACCCAGTTGGCGCCCGAGCAGGTCGCGAAGCCGCTGCGTCGCTGCAGGAACGCTGATCGAATCCGTCCAGATTCGTTCCAACAGCAGCACCAGGCCACGCGCCGTCCCGCTGGTGGCCGAGGCGATGTCGAGCGAGGGCAGCACATGCCCGCCGCCTTCGGTCGTGGCGCGGACAGCGAGTTCGAGCGCGAGTGCGGGATCGTCGGGCGCCACGGCCGCCGCGGCGTCGTAGAGCACTCGCATCGGGTGCCGGACAACGACGCTGGGGCAGTTCCACTCGTGCAAAGTGGTGGTGACCAGGGTGGGCGGCACGAGCTCGAAGACTGCGTCGGCGGCGGCGTTGTCACTGGCCGCCAGCATGAGGTAGAGCAGATCGTCCAGCGCGATCCGGCTGGGGTGCCGGAACATCGAGACTCCGGTCGGCCCCGGTGTCGCCGTCTCGGGATCGAGCACCAGCGGCTGCGCGCCGTCGAGGCGACCTCGCGCGATCAGATCCAGTGTGACCAGGGCAAGCGGCACCTTGCTCACGGAGGCGAGCGCATACGGCGTGTCCGCGTCGAAGCCGAGTTCCTCGCCGGTGTCGAGGTGGCGTGCGCACAGGGCGCCATGCAGTCCGTCCTGGGCCCATTCCTGCTGGATCTCGACCGCGGCTTGGACGGCCTCACCTGCGAAGCCGTACGCGCTGGACGGGCCCGGTGTCATCGTCATGCCGGCTCCTCGACGCCGGAGTCCGCGCCATCAGGGTCCGCGCCGTCGGACAGGGCCGCCGCCCGGGCCAGCGCGGGCAGCACCGCATCCAGCGAGGCCGCGCGTGTGTGGCCGCCAGTGGCGACGGCGTAGGAGCGCCGCAGCGACACCTCGCCGAGAGCGCGCCACCGCAGCCCCTGCGCCCCGGCCCACGCCGCGGTGGCGACCACGACGTCGCCGTATTCGATCGCACCGGCGACGGCCTCGGTCCGCGTCGTCGACGTGCACACCTGATCGTCGCGAAGCCCGGCGGCCCGCGCCGCTCGCCGCAGCGGGTCCCGGATCCACGGGACGTCGTCCTCGGCGTCGAGATGAATCCGCCGCGGCCGGCCCGCCTCGCCCATGTTGCGGCGCAGCTGGTCCAGGTGGACGCGACGACCCCGCAGGTCCCCGGTGGCGGTAGCCGCGCCGAGGTCGGCGCCGACGTCCTCCTCGTCCGGCGGGCACGGCAACAGTGCGAGGTCCAGGCGGCCCCGGCGCAGCAACTCGGTCCGAGCTTGCACGCCATCTTCGGTGAACGACAGCGCCATGCCGGCGTCTGCGGCGCTGGCGCGTGCGGCGACCAGGTGGCGTGGGTCCGGTCCGGGTGGCACCCCGACGACGATGGTGGCTGCCTGTGCGGCTCCGGCGAGCTCGCGCAGATGGGCGGCCCGGGCCACCAGGTCGGCGGCATGCGGCAGCAGGGTGCGGCCGAGGTCGGTGAGGTCGACCCGCCTGGACGTACGCCGCAGCAGCGCACCGCCGAGGTGGCGTTCCAGGGCCGAGACACGTCGGCTCACCACCGGCTGCGGCACACCACAATCCTGCGCACCCAGGGTGAAACTGCGCGCCCGGGCGACTGCGACGAACGCCTCCAAGTGCGTGATCAGGTCCACGAACACGAACCATATCGAAAAGGTATTGATCAGTGGCGGATACGGCTTGGACATCGATCGGCCGGCGTCGGCACTCTCGGTGCACCGGAAGGCACCCGCCGGTCTCCATGACCGCCGGTGCCCAAGGTCATGCCCAGTCCCAGTCCCCGAGGAGGACCGATGCGCCGTCCCGCTTCTTCCACCGTCGCACCCAGCCTGTCTACACCGTCTCGGCGCAGCGTGCTCCGGCTGGGCGCCGCTGCGCCGGTGGCCCTGGCTCTCACCGGTGCCGCTGCCGCGCCGAGTACGGGAACTGCGCAGGCCACTGCTCGCCGCGAGGACGCGATCGCGGCGCTGGAACGCGACTACAACACGACCATCGGACTCGCTGCGATGAATCTGCACACTGGAACCCGCCTGGCGCACCGGGCCGGCGAACGCTTCCCGATGCTGTCGGTCTTCAAGGTGCTGGCCGCGGCGGCGGTCCTGCGCGACCACGACGTCCACGGGGAGACCTTGGATCGCCGTGTCTGGTTCCCGCCCGCCGACGTCCTGGAGTACGCGCCGGTCGCCGCGGAGCACGTCGACACCGGGATGACGGTGGCGCAGATGTGCACGGCCGCGCTGCAGCTCAGCGACAACACGGCCGGCAACCTGCTGTTGCGTGAGATCGGCGGTCCGCGCGGGCTGAGCGCGTTCGCCCGTTCCCTCGGTGACCGCGCCACGCGGCTGGACCGCTGGGAACCGGACCTGAACACCGCACTTCCGGGGGACGACCGCGACACCACGACGCCTGCGGCGATCGCGCGCACCTTCGCGCGCCTGCTGGTCGGCCATGCTCTCGCGCCCCGCGACCGGCGTCGGTTGCGGGCGTGGATGGAGGACAACCAGACCTCCGCGGACCGGTTCCGCGCCGGATTGCCGGAAGGATGGCGGCTGGCGGACAAGACGGGGGCCGGTGACTACGCAACGAACAACGACGTCGGCGTCGCCTGGACGCCGTCCGGGACACCGGTCGTGATAGCCGCGCTGACCCGGCGGGACGAATCGGACGCGGACAGGGACAATGCTGTGTTGGCCGACATCGCCCGGCTCGTCGTCGCCCGGCTCGGCTGACGACCGTTACGGCGCGACCGCGGAGGGAGCCGGGTACCCGGATGAACAGGACGGCGAGGACGCTGGCTGCGTTGGCGGTGGTGGCCGGGACGGTGGCGGCGGTCGTCGCTGTGACCACGCCGGACACCGACGGCTTCACCGTGCGCCCGGCGAACGCGGATGGCTCGCACACCGGGGCGCCGGAGGAACCCAACGGCGACGACGTCCGAATTCTCGACGACTACGCGGCCGAACTCGGCCTGGTGATGGCGCGCTCGCGAGGGCCGCAGCCGCAGGCCTATGCCCGCCGCGTCGACGGGCCCGGCGACGACGTGCAGGTGCTGCAGCTGGCTGGTGCGACCGGCGACGGCGGCGCCGAGGTCGTCTTGCGCCTGCGCCGCGACCGTACCCGGCGGGACGGGTTCGGGTGGCAGGAGCAGAACTACGCCGTGACCGGGTGCTATCGGTGGGTGTTCGACGACCGGATGGACGAACACGAGCCGGAGCGGCTCGAGGCCTGCCCGGACACTGCGGTGATCGAGCTGGGGCCGGCGCCGGTCGAACCGCGGTTGCCGGCTCGCCTCGTCGAGCGGTTGAGCGCCCACCTGGTCGCAGGGCCGGGCCCGGTGCGTGCCGCGGACGTGCTGTCCGACGTCCGGAGGCAGTACGACGCTGCCGTGGCGAGCGAGCTGCAGCGCGATGAGGTCGAGCCCGAGGACGTGATGGATACTGCGACGGCACTGAGCGACGATTCCGTGGCCGTCGTCGACGACGCGGTGGGCGTGGCCGTCGGGCGGGGGACCGCGTGCGTGTTCGTGCGGGTAGCGCCCGCCGACGTGACGGTTTGGGTTCCCGACCGCATGAGTCTTCAACCCGGCGAGATGGGCTGCTCGCCGGCCGCAGCCGCCACCGGATGAGACCAGACGATACTGACGTGAAACGGGGAGCGATGGACCACAACCACCGACGGGGGTTCACTACGGGCGTGGCTGCCGCGGCAGCCGTGATCATGGCGGCCTCGGCAGCCGGCTGCAGCGGCCCACCCGACGCCGATCCGGTAGCCCAGCGGCTGGCTGCCGCACTGCAGTCGGGCGAGTGGGGTGACGCGCCATGGACTGGCGCGACCGGGGAGGAAGTCGCCGCCGCCGTGGAAGAGATCACGAGCGGCATGGGCGAGTCGTCGCTGAGCGTCGAGGTGTCCGACGTGCGCGACGCCGGCGACGACCAGCGGGCGGCCGAGCTCCAGCTGGCGTGGGACGTCGGCGGTGAGACCTGGGAGTACACCTCGACGGCCGCCTTGGTGCTCGTCGACGACGCCTGGCAGGTGGAATGGGACCCGGCGATCATCCACCCCGATCTGGTGCCGGACGCTCGACTGGCGGCGAGTCGCCAGCCGGCCGAGCGCGGCGACATCCTCGGCGCCGACGGGGCAGCCATCGTGACCGAACGCCCGGTCTACCGCGTGGGCATCGACAAGACCAGGATCCCGGCCGCCGAGGTCGAATCCGCCGCCCGTAAGCTCGCCGCGGTCGTCGACGTCGACGCGGACGGGCTCGCCGATCGGGCCGAAGCCGCCGGGCCGGAGGCCTTCGTCGAAGCCATCACCTTGCGCGAAGCCGACGCGGTGCCGGTGTTGAGCGCCGTCGACGAGATCGACGGCGCCGTCGCCCTCGAGGACACCCTCGCCCTCGCTCCGACGCGCGAGTTCGCCCGCCCGATCCTCGGCACGGTCGGTGAGGCCACGGCAGAGATCATCGAGGAGTCCGACGGCGCAGTCGAACCCGGTGACATCGTCGGCCTGTCCGGGCTGCAGCAGCAGTACGAGGAGCAACTTCGGGGGACGCCGGGCATCACCGTGGAGATCGTCCCGCCTGAGGGCGAGCCGACGACGGTGTACGAGACCGAGCCCCAACCGGGTGCGGACGTCAGCACGACCCTCGACCCGGACCTGCAGACCCGAGCCGAGCAGGTGCTGGCCGACGTCGGGCCGCCCAGCGCGATCACGGTCGTCCAGCCGTCGACCGGCGCCGTGCTCGCCGCGGCAAGTGGCCCCGGCAGCGACGGCTACTCCACGGCCACGCTCGGCCAGTACGCGCCTGGTTCCACGTTCAAGATCGTCACGTCGCTGGCGTTGCTGCGCGCGGGACTCACTGCCGACACGAGCGTGAACTGCACCCCGACCGTCACCGTCGACGGTAGGAGTTTCGAGAACTACGACGACTACCCGAGCTCCAGTCTCGGGGAGATACCGCTGCGCACAGCGGTCGCCGAATCGTGCAACACCGCCTTGATCGATCAGCACGACACCGTCAGCCAGGCTCAGCTCGCTCAGGCGGCCGAAGCTCTCGGTATCGGCACGCAGGCCGACATCGGGGCGCCGGCTTTCCTCGGTGACGTCCCGGCCGAAGCCGGTGCGACGGCCCATGCGGCGTCGATGATCGGGCAGGGCGAGGTCTTGGCGTCACCGTTGGCGATGGCGACGATGGCCGCCTCCGTGGCAGCCGGCAGCACGGTGGTGCCGAAGCTGGTCGACGGCGCCGAGCCAGCCGCCGCCACGCCGCAGGCTCCGCTCACCTCGGCCGAGGCGGATGTGCTGCGCGAGCTGATGTACGCCGTCGTGTCCGAAGGCAGCGCGACGTTCCTCGGCGACGTGCCGGGGGAGCGGGTCGGCGCGAAGACCGGGACCGCCGAGTACGGCAGCGAGGACCCGCCGCGCACGCACGCGTGGATGGTCGCCATCCAGGGTGACCTGGCCGTCGCCGTGTTCGTGGAGGACGGCGAGTCCGGCTCCCGGACGGCGGGGCCGCTGCTGTCGGAGTTCCTGTCGCAGTAGCTTGCGCACTCCGGGATCAGGGAGTGGGCTGGGGATCAGGGCGTGGGCTGGCCGATGGCGCCGACCAGGTCGGCGAACCATGGCGTGGCGGGATCGAAGGCCTTGCCGCCTGCGACCCGGTCGAACTCGATGGCCCGAAGCCGCCCGCCCTGGCCCTCGTCGTGTCCGATCAGCCCGCCTTCGTGGCGCAGCGCGCACTCCACGGCCAGATCCGTGCAGCTCTTGATCAATCGCAGGTCGTCGACGTTGGCCGCGGCGGAGCGGCTGAAGTATCCGCTCTTCTGGACCATGACCTTCTCCGCGCCCAGCCGGGAGGCGAACTGGTCGGCGAACCACGCACCCGGGTTGATCTTGTCCAGCTGGACGTGTCCGAACGGGTCGCGGGGGACGTCGGCGCCGGCGGCCTCGAGCTCGGCGACGATGGAGTCGACGCCCGCACCCTCGGACAGGAAGATGTTGACACAGCCGATGTCGTCCATCACCTTGCGCAGCCGGCCGGCCTCGGTGTCGATGTCGAGCTTGACCTCGGGCACGTAGACGCCGTGAATGTCCCAGCGCCGGGGGTCCAGTCCGATCTCGGGCACCCACTCGCGGGTCGCCAGCCAGCCGCGGTACGCCCGCGCGGTGGCTGCGGTGAGCCAGCCGCAATGCCGGCCCATGACCTCGTGGATGATGAGCATCCGCGGGTTGGACGAGTGCTCGGCGATGATGTTGCGGGCGTAGATCGAGCCCTGCTCGGCCGCCGTCCATGCGCCCAGGCTCTGCCGGACGGGCACGATGTCGTTGTCGATGGTCTTCGGCAGCCCGACGACGGTCAGCTCGTAGTCGTTCTCGGCCAGATAGGCCGACAGGCTCGCCGCCATCGTGTTGGTGTCGTCACCGCCGATGGTGTGCAGCACGTCCACGCCGTCGCGGGTGAGTTGCTCGGCCGCGACGTGCAGGGGGTCTTGCCCCTCCCGCACGAGCCCGCGCCTGACACAGTCGGCGACGTTGGTGAGTTTGACGCGGCTGTTGCCGATGGGCGAGCCGCCGTAGCGGTGCAGTCGGCTGGCCGACGACCGCACCTCCGGTGAGATGGTGATCGAGCGGCCGGTCAGCAGCCCGGCGTAACCGTCGAGGTAGGCCATGATCTCGATCTCGGGCGCGATCTCGGTGTAGCGCTCGATCAATCCGCCCACGGCCGACGACAGGCACGGCGCCAATCCGCCGGCGGTGAGCATGGCGACCCTGCGGACGGGCCGGTGCGAGCGCTCGTCGGCCGAATGGTGCGATTGAGGCGTGCTCTCGGGCATGCGGAGACCTTCTCGTCGTGCGTTCCAGGACGTTCTCGATTCGAGATGCAACCTTACCGCCGGAAATCGGCGCCTCCGCGTCCGCCCGCGCAGGCGCCGGGGGAACCGAGGCGGTGTCCGGGCTGTGGGCTACCTGCCCGGTGGCTGGCCGCGAGGTCCTACTCTTGGTCGGGTGAACTCGCCCGAAGATCGTGCCCTGTACGCCGAGCTGACCGAAGCCGTGGCCGGCCTGCCCGCGGCGCAGCAGCCGCAGTGGCCCGAGCCCGGCGCCGTCACCGAGGCGACCGAGCAACTGCGCCAGATGCCACCGCTGGTGTTCGCCGGCGAATGCGACCTGCTGCGTACCCGCTTGGCCGCTGTCGCGCAGGGCGAGGCGTTCCTGCTCCAGGGCGGTGACTGCGCCGAAACGTTCGCCGGGGTGAGCGCGGACAACGTCCGCAACAAGCTCAAGACCTTGCTGCAGATGGCCGTCGTGCTGACGTATGCCGCCAGCGTCCCGGTGGTGAAGGTCGGCCGTCTGGCCGGCCAATACGCCAAGCCGCGTTCCAAGCCTGACGAGGCCCGTGACGGCGTCACGCTGCCGGCGTTCCGTGGCGACATCGTCAACTCGTTCGACTTCACCGAGGACGCGCGCAGGCCCGACCCGGCGCGGATGGTGCGTGCCTACCATGCCTCGGCTGCGACGTTGAATCTCGCCCGCGCGTTCGTCGGTGGCGGCTACGCCGATCTGCACCAGGTGCATGCGTGGAACACCGATTTCGTCCGGACGTCACCGGCCGGGCAGCGCTACGAGCGACTGGCTGGGCGCATCGAGCAGGCCCTGGCCTTCATGAAGGCCATCGAGATCGACCCCGAGCAGTTGCGCACCGTCGAGTTGTACTCGTCGCACGAGGCGTTGCTGCTCGACTACGAATTGCCGATGACCAGGGTCGACTCCCGCTCGGGCGCGCCGTACGACGTGTCGGGGCACTTCCTGTGGATCGGCGAGCGCAGCCGCCAGCTCGACGGCGCCCACGTCGAGTTCGCCTCGCGTATCCGCAACCCCATCGGGGTCAAGATCGGGCCGACCACGTCCACCGACGAACTGCTGGCCCTGGCCGACAAGCTCGACCCGGACCGGGTGCCGGGCCGGTTGACGTTCGTCACCCGGATGGGTGCGCAGCGCATCCGTACCGCGCTGCCTTCGCTGATCCAGAAGGCCACCGCGAACGGGCTGGTCGCCACCTGGATCTGCGACCCGATGCACGGCAACACCTACGAGGCGCCCAGCGGGCACAAGACGCGCCGGTTCGACGACGTCGTCGACGAGGTTCGCGGATTCTTCGAGGTGCACCGCTCGTTGGGAACCCATCCTGGTGGGCTGCATGTCGAGTTGACCGGTGACGACGTCACCGAATGCGTCGGCGGCGGCGACCCGATTGCCGAGGATGGGCTGGCCAGTAGATACGAGACCGTGTGCGACCCGCGGCTCAACCGCACCCAGTCGCTGGAACTGGCCTTCCTGGTCGCCGAACTGCTCGAGGCCACCCGGTAGGCGACCGACGTGCGCTGAGGGCGCCACCGGCTGGACCGTTCGCGGTGCTACCCGGCCGGGCCCGGGTGGGCGGCGACCAGCTCGGTGTCGACGCCGAGGGCGCCCAGCTTGGCGGCGCCGCCGGGGGTGCCGAGCGGTTCAGACCGTCCCATGAGCGGCTGCTCGAAGAACCGGGCGTTGTCCTCACGGTATTCGAGCAGGTGCTCCGGTAGATCGTCCTCGTAGTAGATGGCTTCGACCGGGCACACCGGCTCACACGCCCCACAGTCGATGCATTCGTCGGGCTGGATGTACAACGATCGCTTGCCCTCGTAGATGCAGTCGACCGGGCATTCGTCGACGCAGGCGCGATCCAGCACGTCGATGCAGGGTTCGCCGATCACGTAGGTCATGGCCCACGCCCTCTTCCATCCTTCAGCGTGCGCGAATAATTACTAGTGTCTATAGTAAAAACGTCTTGTCGTGCCTGCTGCGGCGGGGTGGCCGGGACAGCCACGTGCTGGTCCACCGGGCCGCACCATCGCGCGTCCGCAAGCTCTTCGTAGGCTGGTCATCATGGCTTTGGTCGTCACCGCGCTCGCCAGCTCGGGCCGTCGCGGCGCCGCCTCACCTTTCGCCGTCGTCGCTTCGGTGGCAGTCGTCGCCGGGGGCCTGGTGGCGGCGTTCACTGCGTCGGTTCCCTCGGAGCACGGTGCATGGGTGGCGGCGTATCTGGTGCTGGTCGTCGGTGTCGCCCAGCTCGTGCTCGGCGTCGGGCAAGCTGTGCTCGCGCCGCGGGTGGTGCCGGGTCGCCGGGTCGCGCTCGAGCTCGGAGGCTGGAACGCCGGTGGTGCGGCCGTCGTGGCCGGAACGCTGCTGGATGCGGTGTGGCTGGTCGACGTCGGTGGTGTCCTCGTCGTGCTGGCGCTCGCGCTGTTGATCCTCGGTGTGCGCGAGGCCGACCGTCGCTGGCGCGGCTGGTTGCTTGCGTACTACGCCTTCGCCGGCGTGCTGCTGGTGAGCGTGCCCACCGGCTTGGTCCTGGCCCGGATCTGACCCGCCCACCCGCACGTCAACCGCACGATCTGCGCGTTTATCGTCGTCGTATGACCACAGGCATGATCGACCTGCGCAGCGACACGGTGACCCGCCCGACCCCCGGGATGCTCGCCGCGATGAGCCGGGCGGACACCGGCGACGACGTCTACGGCGAGGACCCGACCGTCATGGCGCTGGAGGAGCGAGTCGCCGACCTGCTCGGCCACGAGGCCGCGCTGTTCACCGTGTCCGGGTCGTTGGCCAACATACTGGGCGTTCGTGCGCTGGTCAGAGCCGGACAGGAGTTGCTGTGCGAGGAACGTGCACACGTGGTCCGCGCCGAGCTCGGTGCCCACGCCGCGTGGCATGGCGTGACCACACGCACGTGGCGGCACCCCGATGGCTTGATCGATCTCGAGGCGCTGCGCTCGCTCATGGTCCCCGATGCCGGTCCGTACCTGGTGTCCACGGCTGCCATCGCCGTGGAGAACACGCACAACTTCGCCGGTGGCACCGTCCATCCGCTGGCCGACGTCGCCGCCTTGCGCGAGCTGGTGGCCGGGACCGGCGTGCGGTTGCACCTGGACGGGGCGCGGTTGTGGAATGCCCAGGTCGCCACCGGTGTGCCGGCGCGGGATTGTGCCCAGCACTTCGACACCGTGGCGGTGTGCCTGTCCAAAGGGCTCGGCGCACCGGTGGGTTCACTGCTCGCCGGGTCGGCGGACATCGTGGCCGAGGCGCGCGTGTGGCGCAAGCGCCTGGGCGCGGGCTGGCGACAGGCCGGGGTGTTGGCCGCTGCCGGTCTGTACGCGTTGGATCATCACATCGACCGGCTGGGGGAGGATCACGCGCACGCGCGCTCGATCGCCGCGACGATCGCCGACGTCGATCCGTCCGTCGTCGACCCCGAGCGCGTGCAGACCAACATCGTCCTGCTGAGGCTGGGCGAGCGCGCGGGCCACGTCGTCGAGCAAGCCGGCGCCGAAGGCGTGCTCGCCGGCATCGTCGCGCCCGGAGTGGTGCGGCTGATCACGCATCTCGATGTGAGCCGCGACGCCGCCGAGCGGGCCGGCACCGTACTCGCGCGCGCGATCAAAGGCTGAATTCCAGCACTCGCCCCCTTTGACGGTGCGCCCCTTATCGCTACTATTCCCATAGAACAGATAGGAATAAAGGGATTGGAGCGCGGGTGCGAACGCTCATCGTCCTGGGGCTCGTGGGGTTCGCCGCGCAGCTCGTCGACGGCAGTCTGGGCATGGCCTACGGCGTCACATCGACGACGTTGCTGCTGGCCGTAGGAACCAACCCGGCGGCCGCATCGGCCACGGTCCACCTGGCCGAGATCGGTACGACCCTGGCCTCGGGGCTGGCGCACTGGCGGTTGGGCAACATCGACTGGAAGGTCGTGGCTCGTATCGCCGTGCCCGGCGGTATCGGCGCCTTCGCTGGCGCGACGTTCCTGTCCAGTCTGTCCACCGAGATCGCCGAGCCGGTCATGGCGCTGATCCTGCTGGCGCTGGGGCTGTACGTGTTCGTCCGGTTCACCGCGTGGGGGCTGCCGAGTGAGCGGCTCGGGAAACCGCTGCGCAAGCGGTTCCTGGCGCCACTCGGGTTGGTGGCCGGGTTCGTCGACGCGACGGGCGGGGGCGGATGGGGTCCGGTCGGCACCCCGGCGATTCTGGCCAGCGGACGGCTCGAACCGCGCAAGGTCATCGGATCGATCGACGCGAGCGAGTTCGTCGTCGCCCTGGCGGCCAGCGCAGGCTTCCTCGTCGGGCTCGGGCAGGAGAACATCGACGCCGCGTGGGTGGCCGTCCTGCTCGCCGGCGGCGTGATCGCCGCGCCCATCGCCGCCTGGTTGGTGCGCCACCTGCCGCCGCGCGTGCTCGGCTCCGCCGTCGGCGGACTGATCATCTTGACCAACGTCCGAACGGTGTTGCGTAGCGACTGGATCGGCATCACCGGGACACCGCTGAATTTCGCCTACGGCGTGATCGTCGTGGCGTGGATCAGCGCCGTGGCGTGGTCGCTTCGGGCGCATCGCGCCGAACGCGACGCCCAATTGGCGCTTCGGGCGGACGAGCCCACCGGCTGACCCTGGGGCAGGTCAGCCTTCGCCGCCGGTCAGGCGACCGGCTCGCGCCGATTCAGCCGGCGCCCGACGACCGGCACCATGCGACGCAGGGCGGAAGCCAGCTCGCGTACGTCGGCGCCGGCCAGCGCGTGTGGATCGTCGGACGCGGCGGAGTCCGGGTCGGGGTGGACGTCGACGAGGATGCCGTCAGCGCCGGCGGCGATCGCCGAGCGCGACAGGGGCAGCACGAGTTCGCGTCGCCCGGCCGCGTGGGTTGGGTCGACGACCACGGGCAGGTGTGACAGCCGTTGCACGACGGGCACCGCCGAGATGTCGAGGGTGGTGGTCGTCGACGTCTCGAACGTCCGGATGCCCCGCTCGCACAGCACGATGTCGAGATTGCCGCGTTGGGCGACGTATTCCGCAGCCAACAGCCATTCTTCGATGGTCGCGTGTACGCCGCGCTTGAGCAGAATCGGCTTCGTCGCCTCCCCTACGGCTTGCAGCAGCGGATAGTTCTGCATGTTCCCGGCACCGATCTGGAGCATGTCGGCGTACTCGCTGACCAGGGGAACGTCGGCGGCATCGATGACCTCGGTGACCACCGGCAGGCCGGTGACGTCCCTGGCTTCGGCCAGGATGCGCAGGCCGTTCTTGCCCAGGCCCTGGCACGCCTGCGGCGAGGTGCGCGGCCTGAACGCGCCTCCGCGGAGCATGGCGGCGCCGGCGGCTTTGGCCATTTCGGCGGCCTCGAGCGTGCTGTCCACGGAGTCGACCGTGCATGGGCCGGCGATGAGGGTGAAGCTGTCCGGGCCGATCGTGACCGGTTGCGCCCCGGTGTCCGTCCCGACCAGGACGGTGCTGCGAGCCGGCTGATGGTCGACACTGACGAGCTTGTAGGGCGTCGAGACGTGGATGATGTCGGCGACGCCGGGCATGCTGCGCAGATTGAGCGCGCGGAATTCGTCGATGTCGCCCACCAGCCCGATGATGGTGCGACGAACCCCGCGACTGACGAACGCCTCGCCGCCGGTGGCCCGCACACGTTGCACGACGGCGTCGATCTGGGTATCGCTCGCATCGGGCGACATCACGACGACCATGGCAACCCTCCAGCCCAGCTGTGACCGTGTCGACGCTAAGGCAGGAAATCTCGAGACTGGACGCCTCGTCCGGAGAACAAGACGGTTGGTCACGATGTGGTCACCGAGTGCTCGTGCGGGAACAACTCACGGAACTTGCGCACGCAATTTGGCCAGAAGCGCCAAGTCCTCCGCATGCGCGTCCGTCCCGCCCGGCGTCTCGAGCACCACGGGCAGCCCGGCCACGGACGGGTGCGCGAGCAGCTCCCGGAACGGGTCGGTCCCGATGTGACCCGCGCCGATGCGAGCGTGCCGGTCGCGAAACGATCCGCATACGTCCATGGAGTCGTTGGCGTGCACGGCCGCGAGGCGACCGGTACCCGCGACCTCGGCGAGGCGGTCCAGCAGGGCGGACATGGCCCCGGCCGGCGCCAGGTCGTGCCCGGCGGCGAAGGCATGGCACGTGTCGAGGCAGATCTTCGCGCGGGGATGGTAGTCGAGCGCTTCGAGGTACGGGCCGAGGTCGTCGATCGTCGCGCACAGCGAGCGTCCCTGTCCGGCCGTCGGTTCCAGCAACACGTCGGGCGCGTCGTCGTCGAGCTGGTCGAGCAGCGGCAGCAGCGCCTCGCGCACCTGGAGCATCGCCTGCGCGCGCCCGCCGCCGTCGACACACGAGCCGGTATGGACCACCACGCCGTTCGCGCCGACGGCGCGGCCACGGGTGACAGCGTGCGCGACGCTGTGCATCGAGCGCTCGTACGTCAGCGCTGTCGGGCTACCCAAGTTGACCAGATACGGCGTGTGGACGAGGACCGGCATGCCCGTCTCCGCGGCCGCTGCACGAAACGCTGCGTCAGCGGCGGGGTCGCCGGCGGTGGTCGCCCAGCCGCGTGGGTTCCCGAGGAAGATCTGGACGGATTCCGCGCCGAGCTCTCGCGCCCGGCGGGGCACGGTCGCGAGCTTGCCACCGGCGGAGATGTGCGTGCCGATCACCGGCGGGGTCGCAGGCACCGCGAGATCCTCTCCCTTGTCGCCGCGGTGACCGCCACCGGGCTGCGTGCGCTCAGAAGTGGTACAGCGTCAGCGTCGAGCCGTGCGGCTGACTTCCGCCCACCGGGTCGACTCGCACGACACGAGGCTTGCGACCACCGCCCGGCCCGTCGAACAGGTCGACCACCTCGACGTGGAAGCCGAGCTCGCGCAGTGTCCGCTCGGCTTCGTCGACCGGCTGGCCGACCACCGCAGGTACCTCGACCATCTGCGGCCCGTTCGACACGACCAGCTTGATCACGTCGCCGCGCACACCGGTGCCCTTGGTCGGATCTTGCGAGATGACGTGGCCGGCCTCGACGCTGTCGGAGAAATCTTCCGAGGTCGAGACCTTGAATCCGGCCTCGGCCAGGGCCTCCTGTGCTTTATCGGCCGGCTGCCCGGTGAAGTCCTCGATCTTGATCGGCTTCGGGCCGGCGCTCACCACCACACCGATCTCGGTGTCGGCTCGCGCCTGCTCGCCCGCCTCGACGTCTTGCGACACGATGTGGCCTTCGGCGATCTCGTCGTGGTGGGCCTCGTCAGCGACGTTCAGCGTCAGTGGCAGCCCGTCCAGCGCCTCGTTGGCAGCGTCGACCGTCATGTCGGTGAGGTCGGGAACCTCGTACCGTTCGGGCCCCTTGGACAGGATGTAGGTGATTTCGCCCCCGTCGAGGATCTGCTCACCGGGGCCGGGCTCGGTCGCCACGACCAACCCGGCCTCGACGGTCTCGGAGAACTCCTCACCGCCCTGGCTGGCGGTGAAGCCCTCGTCCGCCGCCGCGGCCTCGGCCTGTTCTGCGCTGAGGTTGAGCAGTGACGGCGTCGTGTCCCAGCGGCCGGATCCGTACCACCACGCGGCCCCGGCGACGCCGACGACGAGCAACAGCACGAGCAGGAACATGATCAGGCCCCGGCGGCTGCGCCGCGGGCCGGCCTCGTCCGCGGAGGCGGCCTGCTCTGGCGTGGCGGCGTGCGGCTGCGAACCGAGTCCCTGGCTGGCGGGGGTGGAGATGACGCGAGTGCGTGCCGAGTTCGGCGGCGGCGGTGGCGGCCCCGCCGCGGACACGACGGGGACGTCGTCGGCGGTGCTCGCGGCGTCGGCGTGGTCGAGGTCGTCGTCGTCATCGACCATCTCGCCGGCGAGCACGGTCTCGACGAGTGCTTCGTTCAACGCCACGCCCGCGGAATCGCGCGACTCCGCATGCGCTTGGCTCAACTCGGCGGCCTCGCCGGCGTCGGGCTCGGTCCCGGGCAGGCCGGCCAGTGAAGCGCGAGCTGAGCGCACGGCGGCGAGGAACTCCCCGGAGTCGGCGTAGCGGGCCTCCGGGTGGCGCGCCGTGGCCGTGAGCGTCAGCTCGTCGACGATCGGCGGCAGCGGGACCGCGGCCGACGGCGGCGGCACGTTCTCGTCGATGTGGCACCGCACCACGACGAAGTCCGTGGGGCCGTCGTGCGGTGGTCGTCCCACCAGCAGCTCGTAGAGCATGATGCCGGCGGAGTACACATCCGAGCGCGGGGTGGCCTTTTCCCCGAGCGCTTGCTCCGGCGAGATGTAGTTCACGGTTCCGAGCAGCCCCCGGGTGGTCTTCGACGAGCTGCTCACCGCCCGGGCGAGCCCGAAATCGGCAACCTTGACGCGACCGTCGTTACCGACGAGCACGTTCTCGGGCTTGACGTCGCGGTGCACGATGCCGGCGCGGTGCGCGGCGGCCAGTGCGGACAGGACGGACTCGGCCACCTCCAGGGCGAGCGACGCGCCGAGCCGGCCGCGTTCATGCAAGACGTCGCGCAGGGTGCGGCCTTCGATGTACTCCATCGCCAAGAACACCGCGCCGTCGTCCTCGCCCTGGTCGAAGACGTTGACGACGTTGGGATCGGACAACTGAGCCACCGAGCGGGCTTCACCGATGAACCGCGCGACGAAATCGTCGTCGGCGGCCAGCTCGGCGTGCATCACCTTCAGCGCGACCCGCCGGCCCAGCCGGGTGTCGGTCGCCTTGTACACCGTGGCCATCCCGCCGCGCGCGAGCAGCGCTTCGATCCGGTACCGGCCGTCGAGGAGACGGCCGACCGGTGCCTCGGAGACAGAAATGTCCACGGTGGGAGTGTACGGGTCGCGGCGACGACTTCCGGCCACGGACGCCGGCGGGGCGGGGCATGCGGCCGGACGTGCGGCGCCGCGTCGCAGGCAAGGCGTCGGCGACGGTTGTCAGGAGGCGCGGCGCATCGTCGTGGACGGCTGGGCGCCGACGAGATCACGCGGTGAATCGTGTGGCGGATCATGGCGGCGAGGGCTAGTCTCACCGCACGTGACCTCCGTGCCGCGACCCATACCGTCAGCACCGTTCGGTGATGACGACGGCTCGGCCGACCCTCGAGTCCGGGCGGCCCTCGAGGAGTTCGACCGCGCCGAGGGCGGCCCGGCGAACGTCCTCGCCGCGCTGGCGACGAGCCGATTACTGATTCCGATCGTGGCCGTCCCGGGTGATGACGGACCGAATGACGACGTGCCCGGTGCCGACGGATCGGGTGGCCGGGCCGACCATTCGCACGCGGACATGGCCACCGTCTTGACGACGGGCCGTGACGGCCGTCGCGGACTGTTGGCGTTCACCAGCGTCGAGACGCTGCAGCGATGGAACACCGAGGCTCGTCCGTCGCCGGTCCCCACCCGCACCGCCGCCGAGGCCGCCCTGGCCGAAGGGGCCGACGCCCTGGTGATCGACCTCGCCGGGCCGGTGATGTTCTCGGTGGATGCCCGCGACTTGCGCTCGCTGGCGTCGGGGTGGCGACCGTTGGGGACCTGGCAGGGCGTGGGCACCGCCGATCCACCAGTTGCGCCGTCGGCCAGGGCGACCGAGGCCGCGACGATCAAGCGCCGGGTCCGCCGGGCGGGCGGACGGCTGTGGCGCCGGGCCCGCCGCACGTTGGTGCGCTGAGCCGCTCGCCGTTCTCGGCGGCCGAGATCCCGTGTGGCCAGGGGCGGAGATGTCCCCGGCAGCGGGTAGGCGTGTTATAGTTGTCGACCGACCGGTCCGCCGTGTCCGAGCCATCGGGCAAGGCAGACAGCAAGCGGAGACACTCCCACCCGCACCGACCGTCCAGGTCGTCGGGTCCCCAGGTCAGAGCGTCGGCGACGGCGCTCCGAGTAGGCGCCGAACGGAATATTCCACGGCGTCGATGGGTTAGGCTCCGCGAGCACGTGTCGCGGAGCCTTGTGCGTTTCGCGGCGTGGTCGACAGGACACACCCCATCGATTTGCCGGGAGGAAGGCATCAGCGCAGAGCCACGCATCAACGACCGGATTCGCGTTCCGGAAGTCCGGCTCGTCGGCCCCAATGGTGAGCAGGTCGGCATCGTCCGCATCGAGGACGCACTGCGGCTCGCCGGGGAGGCAGACCTCGACCTCGTCGAGGTCGCACCGGGAGCACGGCCCCCGGTGGCCAAACTCATGGACTACGGCAAGTACAAGTACGAGTCGGCGATGAAGGCGCGCGAGGCTCGACGAAACCAGTCGCATGTCCTGATCAAGGAGCAGAAGCTCCGCCCGAAGATCGATAAGCACGACTACGAGACCAAGAAGCGCAACGTCGAACGGTTCTTGGCCGAGGGCGACAAAGTCAAGGTCACGATCATGTTCCGCGGACGGGAGCAGTCGCGGCCCGAGCTCGGGTTCCGGTTGCTCCAGCGCCTTGCTGAGGACGTCAGCGAACTCGGCTTCGTCGAGTCCTCGCCCAAACAGGACGGCCGCAACATGATCATGGTGCTGGGGCCGCACAAGAAGAAGTCCGACGCCAAGGCCGACCGTGAGGTCGCCAAGGCCAATCGGCAGGCGCAACGTCAAGCCGATGAAGAGGCCGAGAAGGCCGAGCGAGCCGCAGGCCGCGCCGCGGCCGAGGTAGACAAGGCCGGCAAGGGCTCACGTGCCCAGGCCGTAGCTGAGAACGAAGAGTAAGAGGAGACGAACGGCGCCATGCCGAAGAACAAGACGCACAGCGGGGCGCGCAAGCGTTTCAAGGTGACGGGCAGCGGGAAGGTCCTGCGCCAGAAGGCGAACCGGCGCCACTATCTCGAGCACAAGCCGTCCACCCTGACGCGCCGCCTGGCCGGCACCACCGAGGTGTCCAAGGGCGACCAGAAGCGGGTCAAGAAGCTGCTCGGCCGGTAGAACCGCGCCGACTGACATCGAGATGACCTTCGGCCCCCATCGGGCCGGACCGAGCAAGGAGTACCAGTGGCACGCGTGAAGCGGGCGGCCAACGCCCACAAGAAGCGCCGCGAGACGCTCGAGAGGGCCAGCGGCTACCGGGGTCAGCGCTCCCGGATGTACCGGAAGGCGAAAGAGCAGGTCACCCACTCGCTCGTCTACGCCTACCGCGACCGTAAGCAGCGCAAGGGCGACTTCCGGCAGCTGTGGATCACTCGGATCAACGCGGCAGCGCGCGCCGAGGGGCTGACCTACAACCGGTTCATTCAGGGCCTGCGCCTCGCAGAGGTCGAGGTCGATCGGAAGATCCTCGCTGACCTCGCCGTCAACGATCCGGCGGCGTTCAAGTCGCTGGTCGACACGGCTCGGGCCGCGCTGCCGGCCGACCGTAACGCTCCGGCGGCCTGATCAGCTTCGTTCGCCGCGTGGGCCCGTCGATGACCGACCTCGTCGACGGGCCCCTCGCTGTGTCTGCCGTGACGAACGCCGCCGTGACGAACGCCGCCGGCCCGGACCAAGGGCGGCAGGTGTGCTGACCGCGAAGTCCGGTCGCATCCGCGAAGCGCGCAAACTCACCCGCAGAGCCGGGCGCGAGAAGGCCGCGCTATTTCTGGCCGAAGGGGCGCAGGCTGTTCGCGAGGCCGTCGCCACGGGTCGAGCTGGTGTCGTCGAGGTCTTCGCGACCACCTCGGCCCGAGATCGGCACGCCCCGATCATCGCGGCAGCACAGGCAGCCGGGATCACGGTGTCGGTCGCTGACGACGACGCCCTGGCCGCCCTGTCCGAGACGGTGACGCCGCAGGGCTTGGTCGCGGTGTGTCGGCCCGTGGTCGTCGACGCCGAGACGGCACTCCCGGACACACCGTCGTTGATCGTGGTACTCGTGGAAGCCCAAGATCCTGGAAACGTCGGCACCGTGATCCGCTGCGCCGACGCCGCGGGCGCCGATGCGGTGCTCGTGACGCGCGGATCGGCTGACGTGCACAGCGGCAAGGCGGTCCGGGCCTCGGCCGGCAGCGTGTTCCACCTACCGATCGGCGCGGGCACCACCGTCGACGACACCGTCGCCCTGCTGCGCGGGCGTGGACTGAGCGTGCTGGCCGCCGACGGCGTCGGCGCCCTCGACCTGGACGAAGCCGAGCACGCCGGTCTCCTGGCCAGGCCGACGGCGTGGCTGTTCGGCAACGAAGCGCGCGGGTTGCCCGAGGCCGTGCGAACCCTCGCCGACCACGTCGTCCGGGTCCCCATCTACGGCCGGGCCGAGAGCCTGAACCTGGCGACCGCGGCGGCGGTGTGCCTGTACGCCTCGGCCCGCGTGCACGCGGGCCAACGCACCGGGTGACCGCCGCGGCCCGAGCCGGCAAGCGGTCAGCCCCGCATGCGTGCGGCGAACTCCGCCATCCGTTCCTCGGTGCCCTCCGCCGGCCCGAACCACACGGCCAGCGCGTCCGCGCCGGCATCGGCGAACCGGTGCGCCTGGTCGATCACCTGCGTGAGCTCGTCAGCACCGCCGCTCCACGCGATTCTCGTGCCCAGCCGCAGCGGCCGCTGTGCTCGGTTGCGCAGCCGTGCTGCCACCTCGGCGAACGTCGCCGGCTCCACACCGACCCCCTGCCACTCGTCGGCCAGCGCCGCGGCCCGCGCCACGGCCCGGTCAGAGGTTCCACCGACCATGATCCGCAGGTGTCCCCGGGGCTGCGGCTCGAACACGCCCTGGTCGTAGCCGTAGTGGGTCCCCTGAAACGGCTCGCGGCTGGTCCACAGATGCCGCAGCAGCGCGATCGCCTCGTCGGTGCGGGCACCCCGGGTGGTGAAGTCGGCGTCCACGGACTCGAACTCGGTACGGTCCCACCCGATGCCGACCCCGAGGACGAACCGTGCACCCGACAGCTCGTGCAGCGTGGCGGCCTGCTTGGCGACGACGAACGGGCTGCGCATCGGCAGGACGAGCACCGAGGTGCCCAGCCGGATCCGGCTGGTCCGCGCCGCCAGGTAGGTCAAGGTGACCAGTGGCTCGTACACGCCGCCGTACGTCTCGCCGTAGTCGCGTGGCGGCAAGAGGTGGTCGGGCAGCCATGCGGTCTCGTAACCGAGGCGTTCGGCTTCGACGCCGAGATCGATCACCCGCTGGGCGTCCACGGCCGGCGACTCGTCGGGAAGCACGATCTGCAAATCCATACTCAGATTCTCAGTACCCGCCGGTCGGCGTCGGCACCCGCTCCGCGCCAGGCGACACCGCGCCCCGGCGAGACGGCTGGCATTACGCTGGTCCGATGCCCACGATTGCCACCACCACGACCGTCGATCTCGAGGGGCTGTTGGAATTCGTCCGGCCTCGCCACCACGGCATCCTGCTGACCTTCCGCGGCGACGGGTCACCGCAGGCCTCACCGGTGACATGCGGTGTCGACGACTCCGGGCGCATCGTCGTGTCGACCTACCCTGATCGCGCGAAGGCGGTGAACATCCGCCGGACACCGCGCGCCAGCATGGTCGTGCTGTCCGACGAGTTCACCGGGGCGTGGGTCCAGGTCGATGGGGCGGCGGAGGTCGTCGATTCGCCGCTGGCGGTCGAGCCGCTGGTGGAGTACTACCGCAACGTCGCCGGCGAACATCCGGACTGGGACGAATACCGCGAGGCGATGGTGCGGCGGGCCAAGTCGCTGATCCGGCTGACCCCGCAGCGTTGGAGCCCGATCGCCACGGGCGGCATCCCGGCCCACCTGGCGGGCCAGGACGACTGAGATCATCATGCCGGCCACGGACCTCAGCCCGATGCGGGCGCGAACCTCTGCCCGCTGAGGACGAGCTCGTGGATCCCGTGGGCGACGAGCCGGGGGAGCGCCGTAGACTCGCGGGGTTGTTCCTGAACCCGTACCCGGCGGGTGAGATATAGGTGAGTTGCGAGGAAGATGTCCGCGCCGAACAGCGATTTCGATCCGGTCCGAACGAGTAGTCTGCACCCGGACGAGCTGGCTCGCATGGTGCGCGAGGCCCTGGCGGCCATCGCGGCCGCGACCGATCTCGACGAACTGAAAGCAGCCCGGCTCGCCCATGCCGGCGACCGCTCGCCGCTGGCCCTGGCCAACCGCGAGATCGGCGCGCTTCCCCCACAGGCGCGCAAGGACGCAGGGCAGCGCGTCGGCGCGGCGCGGCGCGAGGTCGCCGAAGCCATCGCCAAGCGGCAAGAGGCCCTCGAAGCCGAGCGCGACGCGCGGGTGTTGGTCGAGGAAGCCGTCGACGTCACGCTGCCGTGGGACCGTGCGCCGGTCGGCGCGCGGCATCCACTGACCACGATCCAGGAGCGGGTCGGTGACGTGTTCGTCGCCATGGGCTGGGAGGTCGCCGAAGGCCCGGAGGCCGAGGCGGAGTGGTTGAACTTCGACGCGTTGAACATCGGCCCGGACCACCCCGCCCGGACGATGCAGGACACGTTCTTCATCGACAGCGACGGGCCCGAACCGTCCGGACTGGTGCTGCGCACCCATACATCGCCGGTGCAGGCGCGCACCATGCTCGACCGGTCACCGCCGATCTACATCGTCTGTCCAGGGCGCACCTTCCGCACCGACGAGCTCGATGCCACCCACACGCCGGTGTTCAGCCAAGTCGAGGGCCTCGCCGTCGACGAAGGGCTCACCATGGCGCACCTGAAGGGCACGCTCGATCACTTCGCCGAGGCGATGTTCGGTGCCGGGATGACGACGAGGCTGCGTCCGTCGTACTTCCCGTTCACCGAGCCCAGCGCCGAGATGGATCTGCTGTGCTTCGTCTGTCGCGGCGATTCGGTCGGCAACCCGGATCGTCCGTGCCGGACCTGCAGTTCCGAAGGCTGGATCGAGTGGGGCGGCTGCGGCATGGTCAATCCCCGCGTGCTGATCGCATGCGGCGTGGACCCGCAGCGCTACACCGGGTTCGCGTTCGGTATGGGCCTCGAGCGCACGCTGATGTTCCGGCACGGCATCGAGGACATGCGCGACATGGTCGAAGGCGACGTCAGGTTCGCTGCTGCGTTCGGGATGGAGATCTGATGCGCGTCCCCATGTCCTGGCTGCGCGAGTACGCCGACCTCGCGCCCGACGTCACCGGCCGTGAGGCCGCCGCGCGGCTGATCCGTGCCGGGTTGGAGGTCGAGACGGTCGACGAGGCCGGCGCCGACGTGACCGGTCCGGTCGTCGTCGGGCGGGTGCTCGACTTCACCGAGGAGACCCACTCCAACGGCAAGACCGTGCGCTGGTGCTCGGTCGACGTCGGCCCCGAGCACAACGCCGATCGCACCGACGAGGGCGTCTCCGCCCCCTCGCGAGGGATCGTGTGCGGCGCGCTGAACTTCGCTGTCGGCGACCTCGTCATCGTCTCGCTTCCGGGGGCGGTGTTGCCCGGCGGCTTCGCGATCTCGGCGCGTAAGACCTACGGGCACGTGTCCGACGGCATGATCTGCTCGGCCCGAGAGTTGGGCCTGGGCGATGACCACACCGGCATTCTCGTACTCGAGCCCGGCGCCGGCGAGCCCGGCGACGACGCCGCAGCGGTGCTGCACTTGCGCGACGACGTGCTCGACATCGCCGTGACACCCGACCGCGGGTACTGCCTGTCCATCCGCGGGGTCGCCCGCGAGGCCGCGACGGCGTTCGGTGTGGCTTTCCGCGATCCGGCCGGTGCTGAGGCGGGCGAGGCCGCCGAGCCGTCCACCAGCGGTTACCCCGTGCGTGTCGACGACCCGCACCGCTGCCCGGTCTTCGTCGCCCGCACGGTGACGGGATTCGACCCCACAGCGCCGAGCCCGCGGTGGCTGCAGCGGCGGGTCCAGCTGGCCGGCATGCGGCCGATCTCCCTGGCCGTCGACGTCACGAACTACGTCATGCTCGAGCTCGGGCAGCCGATCCACGGTTACGACGCCGAGGCCTTGTCCGGCCCGATCGTGGTGCGGCGCGCCGAGGAGGGCGAGAAGCTCACCACGCTCGACGGGGTCGTGCGCACCCTCGATGCCGACGACCTGCTGATCACCGACGACTCCGGTCCGATCGGTCTGGCCGGGGTCATGGGCGGGGGCACCACCGAACTCAGCGACACCACCACGTCGGTGGTCATCGAGGCGGCACACTTCGAGGCCACCGGCATCGCACGCACCGCGCGGCGGCACAAGCTGCCCAGCGAAGCGTCCAAGCGGTTCGAGCGGGGCGTCGATCCTGCGCTGCCGATGGCCGCCGCCCGGCGTGTGGCCGAGTTGCTGGTCGAGCTCGGCGGCGCGACGGCACAGCCGGGTGTCACGGTCACCGGGCGCCCGCCACGGGCCGAGCCGATCGAGATCGACGTCGCCCTGCCCGGGCGCATCGCCGGGGTCGACTACTCCGTCGACGCTGTGACCGGCGCGCTGACGGCGGTCGGCGCCCAGGTGCAGACCGTGGACGCCGAGCGGATCAGCGTGGTCGCACCGACCTGGCGCCCGGACCTCACCGACCCGTTCGACCTCGTGGAGGAGGTGGCGCGGCTCAACGGCTACGACGCCATCCCGTCGGTGCTGCCCGCCGCGCCCGCGGGCCGGGGCATCACTCCGGCGCAGCGACTACGGCGGCGGATCGAGCGCGCCGTGGCCTCGGCGGGCTACATCGAAGCCCCGGCCTATCCCTTCGTGGGCGAGTCCGACTTCGACGCCCTCGGGCTGCCGGCCGACGATGCTCGCCGGCAGGCGCTGCGACTGGCGAATCCGATCTCCGAGGAACAGCCGCTGCTGCGTACCACCCTGCTGCCCGGACTGCTCGCGACGTTGCGTCGCAACGTGAGCCGGGGAGCACCCGATGTGGCGGTGTTCGAGTCCGGCCTCGTCTTCCGGCCGGAGCCAGGCGTGCGGCCGGCGGCGCCGAGGTTGCCGGTCGACCGGCGGCCCACGGACGCCGAACTGGCCGAACTCGAGGCCGCCATTCCGGCGCAGCCGCATCGTCTCGCCGTGGCGCTGTGCGGCGACCGTGAACCCCAGGGCTGGTGGGGCCCGGCGCGGCCGGTCGTCTGGGCCGATGCCGTGGAGGCCGGGCGCGTGGTGGCGCGGGCCGCCGGCGTGGAGGTGCAGGTCCGAAGTGATGACCACGCGCCGTGGCATCCGGGCCGCTGCGCTGCATTGTTCGTCGGCGACCTGCTCGTTGGCCACGCAGGCGAGCTGCATCCGCGCGTCGTGGCCGCCTTGGGCCTGCCGCCGCGCACCGTGGCGATGGAGATGGATCTCGACCTGTTGGGCAGTGTCGCCCGCGGCGTGGACGAGCCGGTCCCGGCGCCGTCGGTGTCCACGTACCCGGTGGCCACCCAGGACGTCGCGCTCGTCGTCGACGCCGCGGTGCCGGCCGCCGAGGTCGAAGCGGCGCTGCGCGCCGGCGCCGGTGAGCTGCTCGAGTCGGTGCGGCTGTTCGACGTGTACACCGGCGCCCAGATCGGGGAGGGACGGCGGTCGCTGGCGTACGCGCTGCGGTTCCGCGCACCCGATCGCACGTTGACCGCAGAAGAGGCGTCGGCAGCGCGAGACGCGGCGGTCGCGGCAGCGGCCGAGCGTACCGGCGCGGTCCTGCGGGGTAGTTGATGCCTCAGCCGGCCGGGCACACGGCTCTGATCACCGGCGCCAGCCGCGGCATCGGCCGAGAACTGGCGATCGGCCTGGCCCAGCGCGGCGTGAGCGTGGGCTTGCTGGCCCGTGATCAGCAACGGCTCGACGCCGTAGTCGCGCAATGCCGGAGCCACGACGTCGTGGCGGTCGGCGTCAGCGCCGACGTGACCGACCGCGACGACGTGGCCCGCGCCGTCGACGCCGTCGTCGGCAGTCTCGACCGCATCGACTTGCTGGTGAACAACGCCGGCGTGATCGAGCCGGTGGAGCGGGCCTTCCTCGACACCGACGTCGAGGACACCTGGCGGGTGGTCGAGGTGAACGTGCGCGGACCCGTCCTGGTCAGTCATGCCGTTCTCCCGGTGATGCTGGCCGGTGGCGGCGGACGCATCGTGAACATCAACAGCGGATCGGGGTACAAGGCGACGCAGGCCTACACGGGGTACGGCATCAGCAAGGGCGCCCTGGCGCGACTGACCACCCTGATCGACGCGCAGTACCGTGACGAGGGCATTTACGCCTTCGACGTGGCGCCGGGGCACGTGCGTACCGAGATGACCACCGCGATGCCGATGCACGAGGGGCGCACGACGTGGACGCCGCCCGAGGCGGTGGTCGAGATGGTGGCGGCGATCAGTGCCGGCCGCCTCGACGAGCTGGCCGGGCGGTACGTTCGGGCGGGCACCGACACCGTCGAGTCTCTGCTCGACAAGCGCACCGAGATCGTGGATGGGGGAGCGCGGGTCCTGGGGCTGATCCCGTACGGCCCCGACGACCCCCTCCCTTGAGCCTCGATGCTTTCAAATGATCATGTTCACTAGGTATTCGCCTGGTCCACCACCCGTGCACGCCTGTTGATGCAGCAGAAGTCCTAGGGGTGCACCGCGTGCGGGGCGTCAGCGGCCCCGAGCGCCCCCGGTGCCGCCCAGCGCGGTGCTCGGACCGCACGATCGCCGCGTGCGGCGGGGTGGTGTCGAGCACCACGAGGCTTCGTGCTGCACCACGAGGCGTGTATGGGTGGTGCGGCAGGGAATCACCAAGTGAACATGATCATTTGGACCCACGAGGTAGGTGGTCTTCGACGGATTGCGGACGCGCGATCAAGAAGCCGGCGACGATCATCGCGAGGGCGACGACGATCATCATCATGATGGGCACGGTCCAGCCGCCGCTCAGGTCGTGCAAGAGCCCGAAGACGAACGGTCCCAGGGTCGCCGAGACGTATCCGCCGCTCTGCCCGAACGCCGACAGCGCGGTCAGGCCGGAGATGGTGCGCGCTCGCAACGTCACCATCAGCAACGACAAGGCGAAAGCGCCGCCGCCTGCTCCGATGAACGCCGGCCAGACCCACAAGCCCTGCGCGGGCCACATGAGCAGCCCCACATAGCCGACGACGTAGCTGATGGCCAGGGAGCCGACCAGGAGCGGCAACCGGGACTGTCGGCGCGCGAGGATCGGCATGAGCGCGGCGACTGGTATGCCGGCCACGACGAACACCGCCACGGCGCTTCCTGCAGCGGGCAAGTCCACGCCGGCGTCGACCAGGATCTGCGACAACCAACCGGTCACGACGTAGGCCTGCATCGACTGAGTCCCGAAGAACATCGCCATCGACCATGCGACCGGATTGCGCAGCAGTGCGCGCAGCCGGATCCGCGGACCCCCGTGAACCTGCTGCTCACCGGCGTTGACCCGGTCGGTGACGATCAAGGCGATCCAGGGGATGAGCGCGGCGCAGGCCAGGATCGCCCAGCTCCCTACTCCGGCGCGCCAGCCGCCGTCGAGTCCGTTCCCGATCGGCACCGTCAGGCCCGAGGCCGCGGCGGCGCCGACGAGCATGCAGGTCGTGTACAGCGACGTGACGGCCGCGACCCGGCGGGGGAAGTGAATGCGAACCAGCCCCGGCAGCAAGATGTTGCCCATCGCCATGCCGGCCAGGGCCACGACGCTGCCGAGGAAGACCGCGACGACGCCCGGGAAGACGACCCGCGCCAACTGGCCGGCCACCATGACCACCAACGCCGCGACCACGGTGCGGTGCGCGCCGAGACGCGAACCCACCGCGGGGGCGGTGAGCCCGAAGATCACGAAGCACAGCCCGGGTAGCCCGTTGAGGACGCCGGCTGCCGTGGCCGACAGGCCGAGATCGGCCCGGACCTCGGGTATCACGGCACCCATGGCGTTGGCGGCCGGTCGCAGGTTGAGCCCGATCATGACGATGGCGGTCAACGCCAAGATCTGATGACGACGGTGTGCGGGTGTAATCCTCCGGGCAGCCGTCACCCCAGCAGCCTACGTGGGCGACGCAGGCCGCCCGATCAACCCCAGTCGAGCCGGCGGCGCAGCCAAGCCAGCGTGGTCCGGTGTTGAGCGCGTTGGAATTCGCGAAGCGTCGGTAGGCCCGGCGGAGCCGGCCGGCGGCAGGCCAGGGCGAAGAACCCGGCCATGCCTGCGACGAATCCGGTGATGACGGCGGGCTCGACGGTGGCGAGCAGCGGATGCCGGTCGACGATGGGCTCAGGATCGTGACCGTGGAAGACGGCGTTCTTGACGAGCATCAGCGAGTCGATCCACGGTGCGCCCGCGAAGGCCCACGGCCAGTCGACGAACCACACGCGGTCGCCGTCGAGCAGGATGTTGTCCGCGCGCAGGTCGAAGTGGACGAGCGTGTTGCCGTCGACGTGGTCCAGCGCTGCCTCGCCGAGCTCGGCCAGATCGGGCAGGTGCCGTTGCTCCCACGGGTCGAGGTCGTCCGGCGCCTGTTCAAGCAGCTGCCGGTACCCGTGCAGGAACTCCTTCGCGATCGATTCGCGCGCGTTCGGCGCACCGGAGATCGGGCACGGCGTGAGCGTGCGGGACAGTTCGGTGACGGCGGTGAGGACACGATCGAGCTCGTCGCGGCGCCACGGTTCCGCCGGCATCCGGCCATCGATCTCGTCGAAGATCAGCGCGACCCAGACGCCGTCGTCGTAGGTCGCACGCAACCGGGGAACCGGCGCTCTGCGCGGCAGTTGCGCCGTGATCCGCGCTTCGGCGCGGTGAATGTCGGGGGATCGGTCGTTCAGCTCGGTCCCGACGGCCTTGACGAACGCCCGGCTGCCGTCGGCGCAGGTGACCCGTGCCGCGACGCCGGGGGAGAAGCCGCCGGACTGATTCGTCGCACGCACGACCGGTGCGCCCAGGCGCTGTTCGATAGCGTCCTGGACGTGGGCGGGCAGCCGGTCCCACGGAAGACGGCTCCCGGCCGCCGGGGGTGGCGTGGACATGGGCATCATCGTGCCCGCGCGGCGCACGAGGCGCATCGGTTTTTTCGGCGCCTGAGCCGGGGCACACAGATCTATGGTTTGCATGAACTTTCTGTGAGCGACATAATCATGCCTATGGGTGTGACAGCGGCCGTCGCAGGCGCGAGCGGATATGCCGGTGGCGAAGTTCTACGACTGCTCCTCGCGCATCCCGACGTCGAGGTGGGCACGGTCACGGCTCACACGAACGCCGGTGCGCGGGTGATCGAGCAGCACCCCCATCTGGTGGAGTTGGCCGACCGGGTCTTCGAACCGACCACCGCCGCAGCGCTGGCCGGCCACGACGTCGTCGTGCTGGCGCTGCCGCACGGTGCATCCGGACCGATCGCGGCACAGTTGCCCGACGATGTACTCGTCCTCGACTGCGGCGCGGACCACCGTCTGATCGACGCCGACGCCTGGACGGCGTTCTACGGCAGCGAACACGCGGGGTCGTGGCCCTACGGCCTGCCGGAGTTGATCCGCGCCGACGGCACCCGCCAGCGGGAGGCTCTGCGAAACGCGCGTCGCGTCGCCGTGCCCGGATGCAACGTCACCGCGGTCAGCTTGGCCCTCGCGCCAGGGCTGGCGGCCGGTGTCGTGGCGCCCGACGACATCGTGGCAGTGCTGGCCTGCGGGCCATCCGGCGCTGGCAAGTCGTTGAAGCCGCACCTGCTGGCCAGTGAGATCCTCGGTGCCGCCAGCCCGTACGCCGTCGGCGGTGTGCACCGTCACATCCCCGAGATCGAGCAGAATCTCGCCGCTGCCGCAGGCGCACCGGTCAGCCTGTCGTTCACGCCGACCCTCGTCCCGATGAGCCGGGGGATCCTGGCCACCGTCACCGCCAAACTGACCGGCGAGGCCGCCACGGCGCGAGAGGCATGGCTGCACGCGTACGCCGACGAGCCGTTCGTGCACCTGCTGGCCGAGGGGCAATGGCCGACCACCGCCGCCGTCCTCGGCGCCAACACCGCGCACGTCCAGGTCGCGGTGGACGAGCGTGCCGGGCGAGTGGTCGCGGTGGTCGCGATCGACAACTTGACCAAAGGCACCGCGGGCGCGGCCGTGCAGTCGGCCAACATCGCGCTGGGGCTGTCCGAGACGCGGGGACTGTCGACCTCAGGGGTGGCTCCGTGAGCGCTCGCACGCTGCACGAGCATCCAGGCGACCTCGCCGTGTGCCGGTTGCCGGCCGGGGCCGAAGCGCCGGATTGGGCCACCACCCATCCCGCACCGATCGTCTCGCTCACCTACACCGCGGACGAGACGAGCCTCGTCTGCGCGGCGAGTGCCGTGCCCAGCGGTGTGCCGCACGAGGGACCGTTCACGTCCTTCTCCGTCGCCGGTCCGCTCGACTTCACGCTGACCGGAGTCCTCGCGGGGCTGCTGCAGCCGCTGGCCGAGGCCGAGATCAGCGTGTTCACCCTCTCGACTCACGACACCGACTGGATCCTCGTCCCCGCCGGCCGCAGCGGAGCGGCGAAGGAAGCACTGCGACGACGCGGCCACGTCGTCGTCGATCAGTCGTAGGATCCGCCGAGCTCACAGTGGGGAGCGAATCATCATGTCCGTCACCGCAGCCGCGGGGTTCCGGGCCGCGGGTGTCACCGCCGGCCTCAAACCCAGCGGCAAACCCGATGTCGCGCTCGTCGTCAACGACGGGCCTCGCCGCGACGCCGCCGCGGTGTTCACGTCCAACCGCTGCAAGGCGAACCCGGTGCTGTGGAGCGAACGGACCATCGCCGACGGCCAGCTGTCAGCGGTCGTGCTGAACTCCGGGGGCGCCAATTGCTACAACGGCCCCGAGGGCTTCCAGACCACGCATGCCAGCGCCGAGCTGGTCGCCGAGCTCGTCGGCGGCGCCGCGTTCGACGTCGCTGTGTGCTCGACGGGGCTGATCGGCCAACCACTGGATCGAGGTCTGCTGGAGGCCGGTATCAAGGCCGCGGCCGAACAGTTGTCGGCGACAGGCGGCGCGGTGGCGGCCGAGGCCATCATGACCACCGACACCGTGGCCAAGGAGGCGGTGGCCACCGGCGACGGCTGGGTGGTCGGCGGCATGGCCAAGGGGGCCGGCATGCTCGCACCGGCGTTGGCCACGATGCTCGTGGTGATCACCACCGACGCGGTCGCCGACGCGGCCGATCTGGACGCGGCGCTGCGTGCGGCGACCGCGGTGAGCTTCGACCGGCTCGACACCGACGGGTGCATGTCCACCAACGACACCGTGATCCTGATGGCCAGCGGCACGTCCGGCGTGACGGCCGGCCGAGACGAGCTCACCGCAGCGGTGACGACGGTCTGCGACGACCTGGCGCGGCAGCTGTGGACCGACGCCGAGGGCTCGCACCACGACATCGAGATCGTCGTCCGGGGCGCTGCCGACGAGGCGGACGCGTTGGCGGTCGGGCGTGCCGTGGCCCGCAGCAACCTGTTCAAGGCCGCTGTGTTCGGTGGCGATCCGAACTGGGGCCGGGTGTTGGCGGCGGTCGGCACGACGTCGGCCACGTTCGAACCGGACGCGATCGACATCGCGATGAACGGTGTGGAGGTCTGCCGTGGTGGCGGTACCCGCCACGGTGAGCCGGCGACGGCGGTCGACTTGTCGGGGCGGCACGTGCTCGTCGAGATCGACCTCGGCGCGGGCCGGCACGAAGCGACCATCCGGACCAGCGACCTCACCCACGACTACGTACACGAGAACTCGGCGTATTCGACATGACCGCGACGACCGATCCAGCCAACGCGCTGGCCAAAGCAGGCGTACTCGTCGAAGCGCTGCCGTGGTTGAAGAGATTTCACGGCAAGATCGTCGTCGTCAAGTACGGCGGCAACGCGATGGTCGACGACGAACTCAAGCAGGCCTTCGCCGACGACATCGTGTTCCTTCGCCTGGCCGGCATCATGCCTGTGGTCGTTCACGGCGGCGGTCCGCAGATCTCGGCGATGCTCGACCGGCTCGGCATCGCCAGCGAGTTCCGCGGCGGGTTGCGCGTCACCACGCCGGAGGCGATGGACGTGGTCCGGATGGTGCTCGTCGGGCAGGTTGGACGCGAGATCGTCGGGATCATGAACTCGCACGGCCCGTTCGCGGTCGGTCTGTCCGGCGAGGACGCGGGACTGTTCACCGCTCGGCGACAGGCGGCGATCGTCGACGGCGAATCGGTGGACATCGGCCTCGTGGGTGATGTCGCCGAGGTGAACGCCGATGCGGTCCGCGACCTGATCGAGGCCGGCCGGATCCCGGTCGTCTCGTCGGTGGCGCCGGACCCCGAGGGCGTGGTGCACAACGTCAACGCCGATACTGCGGCCGCGGCCCTGGCCGTCCAGCTGGGCGCGGAGAAGCTCGTCGTGCTCACCGACGTGGAGGGGCTGTACCGGAACTGGACGCCGGACGGGTCCGAGCCCGCGGAGATCGTCAAGGAGATCACCGCCAGCGAGTTGACCGCCCTGCTGCCGTCACTGGCCGCCGGCATGGTCCCGAAGATGCAGGCGTGCCTGCGTGCCGTCGACGGCGGGGTGCCCGAGGCAACGGTGATCGACGGACGCGTGCCCAACTCGCTGTTGCTCGAGGTCTTCACTGACGAAGGCGTCGGCACCATGGTGGTCCCGGACGCGCGATCAGCAGATATCCCGACAACGGACGGAGCGTGATCGGCGACATGGTGTCTGGCGACATGGTGTCTGACGGCATGGTTTCTGACGGCATGGTGGATCAGGTGCCCGGGCTGGCTGCGCCGGCGGAGGACAGCGGCCACGTGTGGATGCAGCGCTACAGCGACGCGGTGATGAACACCTTCGGCTCGCCGCAACGGGTCCTGGTCCGCGGCGAGGGATGTTACGTGTGGGACGTCGACGGCCGGCGCTACCTCGATCTGCTCGGGGGCTTGGCGGTCAATGCACTCGGGCATGCCCATCCGCTGCTGGTCTCGGCGATCACCGCTCAGGCGGACACGTTGGGGCACATCTCGAACTTCTTCGCCAGCGTGCCGCAGGTGTCGCTGGCTGAGCGGTTGCTCGAGCTTCTGGACGTCGGCGAGCCGGGCCGGGTGTTCTTCACCAATTCCGGTACCGAAGCGAACGAAGCGGCGTTCAAGATCGCCCGCCGGACCGGCCGGAGGAAGATGGTCGCAGCCCAGGGCGGGTTTCATGGGCGCACGATGGGCGCGCTGGCGCTCACCGGGAAGCCGGCGATCACTGAACCGTTCGAGCCGCTGCCCGGCGACGTCGTGCATGTGCCGTACGGCGACGTCGACGCGCTGGAACGCAACGTCGACGACGACACCGCCGCGGTGGTGCTCGAACCGATCCAGGGGGAGGCCGGGGTTGTGCCGGCACCGCCCGGCTATCTCGCCGCGGCCCGCGAGATCACCTCGAGAACCGGGACGCTGCTGGTCATCGACGAGATCCAGACCGGTGTCGCCCGTACCGGCGACTGGTTCGGCTACCACGCCGAGGGCATCGTGCCCGACGTGGTCACGGTGGCCAAGGGGCTGGCCGGCGGGATGCCGATCGGAGCCTGTATCGCCATCGGGGCGGCAGCAGAGCTGCTCGGGCCGGGATCGCACGGCACGACGTTCGGCGGCAATCCACTCGCGGCGGCCGCCGGACTGGCGGTGCTGCACGTGATCGAACGCGACGATCTGATCACCCACGTACGAACGGTGGGCGCACACCTTCGCGCCGCAGTCCTGAACCTCGGGCACCCACTGGTCCACGGCGTACGGGGACGCGGCCTCCTGCTAGGCCTCCAACTGGCCGAGCCGTGCGCGAAGGGCGTCGCCACGGCGGCGCTGCAGGCCGGTTTCATCGTCAACGCCGTGGCGCCCGACACGATCCGGCTGGCACCGCCGCTGATCCTGACCACCGAGCAGGCCGACGAGTTCGTCTCGGCGCTGCCCGCCGTGCTCGATGCGGCCGCGAACGACGTGGAGGCATGATGGTCCGGCATTTCCTGCGCGACGACGATCTCTCGCCGGCCGAGCAGCGCGACGTTCTCGATCTCGCGGACATGTTGAAGGCCGACCGCTATGCCCGGCGCCCGCTGGCCGGCCCGCAGGCGGTCGCGGTGATCTTCGACAAGCACTCCACCCGCACCCGAGTGTCCTTCAGTGTCGGCGTGGCCGAACTCGGCGGGTATCCACTGGTCATCGATGCGCAGACGTCGCAGATGGGCCGTGGAGAACCCATCGGCGACACCGCGCGAGTCCTCGATCGGCAGTGCGCGGCCATCGTGTGGCGTACGTTCGAGCAGTCCCGCCTGGAGGAGATGGCCGCTACAGCACGGGTTCCCGTGGTGAACGCGCTGACCGATCGGTTTCACCCGTGCCAGCTGCTGGCCGACCTGCAGACCGTCCGCGAGCGCCTCGGCGGCCTGGCCGGGGTCACGCTGACGTACGCCGGGGACGGCGCCAACAACATGGCGCACTCCTATCTGCTGGCCGGTGCCGTCGCCGGGATGCACGTGCGGGTCGCGTCACCGGGCGCCTATGCCCCGCACGACGACATCATGAGCAGCGCTGCGAAGATCGCCGCGACCACGGGCGGCTCGGTGGCGCACGTCACCGATCCCGGTGACGCGTTCGCCGGTGCTGACGTGCTGGCCACCGACACCTGGGTCTCGATGGGCCAAGAGGACGAGCAGGCCAGTCGCGAGGCGCCGTTCGTTCCGTTCGCCCTGACCACGGCAGCCCTCGACGCTGCGGCGCCCGGGGCGATCGTGCTGCACTGCCTGCCGGCTTATCGCGGTAAAGAGATCGCCGCCGAGGTCATCGACGGACCGGCCAGCGCGGTGTGGGACGAGGCGGAGAATCGCCTGCATGCACAGAAGGCGCTGCTGACGTGGCTGCTGGAGGCATCCTCGCCCGGGGAGGAGGACTGAGATGACCCAGCCGAGCACCCGCACCGCCCGGCACCAGCGCATCGCGGAGATCTTGGCCACCACACCGGTACGGTCGCAGACCGAGTTGGCCCAGCTGCTCGCTGACAGCGGGCTCGAAGTCACTCAGGGCACGTTGTCCCGCGATCTCGACGAACTCGGCGCGGTGCGCATCCGCAACGCGCAGGGCTGGCTGGTCTACGCGCTGCCCGGCGAGGGCGGGGACACCACCCCGCGCGCTGCCGAGGCCGGCGCCGTCGACGCGCGGCTGGTCCGGGTGTGCGAAGAGATCCTGGTGTCGGCGCGAGAGTCGGCGAACCTGGTGGTCCTGCGCACTCCGCCGGGAGCTGCTCAGTACCTGGCCTCGGCGATCGATCACGCCGCCCGCGCGGACATCCTGGGCACCATCGCCGGTGACGACACCGTCCTGGTGATCACCACCGATCCCGACGGCGGCAAGCGCGTCGCCACATGGTTCCTCGGCCTCGCCGAAGGACACACGGCACAGCAAGACTCCGCCTGATCATCGGCGAACCGCCGCGGTCGGCGTCGTTCGATGATCTCGCAGAGTCCAGACAGAGGAGGAACATGTCCGACACCGGCCTGTGGGGCGGGCGCTTCGACGGCGGACCGTCGGCGGCGCTGGCAGCGCTGTCCAAATCAACCCAGTTCGACTGGCGGCTGGCGCCCTACGACATCGCCGGTTCCCAAGCCCATGCCGAGGTTCTGCACCGGGCCGGGTTGCTCTCCGACGACGAGCTGCGGGCCATGCTGGCCGCACTCGACACGCTGGCCGCCGACGTCGCCTCGGGTGCGTTCCAGCCGGCCGAGGCGGACGAGGACGTGCACACCGCACTGGAGCGCGGGCTGATCGAACGGGCCGGAGCCGAACTGGGCGGCAAGCTGCGGGCCGGGCGCTCGCGCAACGACCAGGTGGCCACGCAGTTCCGCATGTACCTGCGCTCGGCGGCGCGGGAGATCGCGGCTGACGTTCTGGACCTGGTCGAGGCGCTGGCCGGCCACGCCGATCAGCACCTCGGCGTGGCCATGCCCGGGCGGACCCATCTGCAGCACGCCCAGCCGGTCCTGCTGTCTCATCACCTGCTCGCGCACGCGTGGGCGCTGTTGCGCGACGTCGACCGGCTGCGGGACTGGGACCGGCGGGCCGACGAGTCGCCGTACGGATCTGGTGCGCTGGCCGGGTCATCGCTGGGGTTGGACCCGGAGTACGTCGCGGCCACGTTGGGATTCTCGTCGGCCGTGGCGAACTCGATCGACGGGACCGCGGCGCGCGATTTCGTGGCCGAGGCGGCCTTTGTTCTGGCGATGATCGGTGTGGATGTCTCCCGGCTGGCCGAGGAGGTGATCATCTGGGCGACGAAGGAGTTCTCCTTCGTCGAGCTCGACGACGCCTGGGCCACCGGCTCGTCGATCATGCCGCAGAAGAAGAACCCCGACGTGGCCGAGCTCGCCCGGGGCAAGGCCGGCCGGCTCGTGGGCAACCTGGCCGGCCTGCTGACCACCCTCAAGGCGTTGCCGTTGGCCTACAACCGTGATCTGCAGGAGGACAAGGAACCGGTCTTCGACTCCGTCGACTCGCTGACTGTCTTGTTGCCGGCGTTCACCGGGATGGTCACCACCCTGCGGTTCGACACTGCCCGCCTCGAGGAGCTCGCTCCGCAGGGATTCTCGCTGGCCACCGACGTCGCCGAGTGGCTCGTCCGGCAAGGCGTGCCGTTCCGCTCAGCACACGAGATCGCCGGTGCGGCGGTGCGAGTGTGCGAACGACGCGGCATCGAGCTCAGCGAGCTGTCCGACGACGATCTGGCGGCCGTGTCGCCGCAGCTGACCCCGGCCGTGCGTCAGGTGCTGTCGGTGCCGGGAGCACTGGCCTCCCGCGCGGCCAAGGGCGGCACGGCACCGGATCGCGTCCGCGAACAACTGGGCTCGGTGCGCGAGCGC
>NZ_DAHVSH010000038.1:0-26473 GCF_027324685.1 Haloactinopolyspora sp. | reverse complement strand
CACGGGATGAGCGAGGACGACGTCGTCACCGTCCTGCGCCACCCTCGTGTCGCGGTCGCCAGCGACGGCTGGGTGCTGCGCCCACACGGCACCGGGCGCCCGCACCCGCGCAGTTTCGGCACGTTCCCGCGCGTGCTCGGCCACTACGTGCGCGAGCTCGGCGTGCTGACCCTGCCTGAGGCCGTGCGCAAGATGACGTCGTTGCCGGCCTCGCGGCTGGGGCTGCGCGACCGCGGTGTCCTGGCCGCCGGCGCCGTGGCCGACATCGTCGTGTTCGACCCCGACACCGTGGCCGACCGGTCGACCTTCGCCGAGCCGTGGCAGCTGGCCGCGGGCATCGACACGGTACTGGTCGCCGGCGAAGTCGCGCTGGACGGTGGCGAGGCGACGCAGGCCCGCGCCGGGCGCGTGCTGCGCAGGTAGCACTTGTGCTACATTGGGTGCATGACCACGGTCGGATTGCGTGAATTGCGGCAAGAGGCGTCCGATTTGGTGCGGCGTGTTCAAGCGGGCGAGGAAGTGACCATCACGGTCGCCGGACGGCCAAGTGCGCGGTTGGTGCCGATCGTTCCGCGCACCTGGCGGAGATTCGAGGACGTGGCGGAGCTCTTCCGCGGAGAAGTCGATCGTGACTGGGAGGCCGATCGAGACCTGATCGACCACCAGGTGCGCGATCCGTGGACGGCGGAATGAGGGCGATCCTCGACACCAGCATCGTCGTCGCGACAGACGTGCCAAGGCTGGACGGAGAACTGGCGATCAGCAGTGCCACGTTGGCCGAGTTGCACTTCGGTGTTCTGGTGGCCCGTGACACCGCCGCGCGAGCGGAGCGGCTTCGACGCTTGAGTGGTCTTCAACGGACGTTCGACGCGTTGCCCGTCGATGACGCGGTCGCGGCCGCCTACGGGACGTTAGCCGCAGCGGTCGTGGAAGCCGGTCAGCAACCGCGGGCTCGTGTGTTCGACTTGCTGATTGCTGCCACCGCGTACGCGCATTCTGCACGCCTTTACACGCGTAACGCTGACGACCTAGCCGGAGTGGACGGCCTGGTCGAGGTCGTCTCCGTCTAGCCGTGGTGATCTGAGCCGGCTGATTGCTGCGACGACGCGTTCGGATGCTGCCGCCGCGTGCCGCTCGAACCCCGGTCGACGTCGACGATGCAGAAAGCTGTCGGTGCGCAGGCGTAAACTTTGACAGTTACCACCCCCGCTCCGTGCCGGTTCGGGGGCAAGTTCGTGTGCCCACGTCAGGAAGAGCATGACTCTGTTCGGTCTCCTTCACACGTTGCTCGGCGACGGCGGTGACCCCGTGCTGCGCTCGGCCGTCGACGACGCACGCACCGGCGCACTCGACAGCCTCGACCTCACCGCACCACCGGCCCTGCGCCCGTTCGTGGTCTCCGCCATCGCCGATGCCACGGTGGGTGCCGACCGGCCGGTCCTCGCCGTCACCGCGACGGGGCGCGAGACCGAAGACCTCGTCGAAGGGCTGCGCTGCCTGCTGCCGGCCGACTGCGTGGTGGAGTACCCGGCGTGGGAGACGCTGCCGCACGAGCGGCTGTCGCCGCGCAGCGACACCGTCGGGCGCCGGTTGGCGGTGCTGCGCCGTCTGGTGCACCCCGAGAACGACGCCGAGCGCGTGAAGGTGGTCGTCGCGCCGGTGCGTAGCGTGTTGCAGCCGCAGGTCGCCGGGTTGGGCGAGCTGCGTCCGGTACGGCTGCGCGTGGGGGACGAGATCAGCCTCGACGACGTCGTCGACCAGCTCGCGGCTGCGGCGTACACCCGGGTCGACCTCGTCGAGCGCCGAGGTGAGTTCGCCGTGCGCGGCGGCATCGTCGACGTGTTCCCGCCGACTGAAGAACACCCGGTCCGGGTCGACTTCTGGGGTGACACCGTCGACGAGATCCGCTGGTTCACCGTCGCCGACCAGCGCTCCACCGACCTCGTCGAGTCGGGCTTGTGGGCACCGCCGTGCCGCGAGCTGCTGCTCACCGACGACGTGCGCGAGCGAGCGGCGAAACTGTCCAGCGAACTGCCCGAGCTCGCCGAGATGCTCGACAAGATCGCCGCGGGCATCGCCGTCGAGGGCATGGAGTCGCTCGCCCCGGTCCTGGTCGACCGGATGGAGATGCTGATCGACCTGTTGCCCGAGGGGACGCAGGTGCTGGTCTGCGACCCCGAGCGGGTGCGTACGCGAGCGCACGACCTCGTTTCCACCAGCCAAGAGTTCCTCGACGCGTCGTGGGCTGCCGCGGCCGGAGGCGGAACGTCGCCCATCGACCTCGGCGCCGCGGCGTACCGCACGCTCGGTGACGTCCGGTCACAAGCGCTCCGGCAGGGGCTGCGCTGGTGGAGCCTGAGCTCGTTCAGCCTGGACGCCGCGGCCGCCGGTAACGCTGAACCGGCCAAGCGCGAACCGGTGGACCTCGACGCCGACCTCTACGCCGTCGACCTCGGCGACGACATGGTGCATGCCGGCGCCGTCGAGAGCCGCCAGATCGACGCCCGCCCGGCCGAGACGTACCGCGGCGACACCGGCCGCGCGGTGACTGACCTGTCCGGCTGGCTGGCCACGGGCGGCCGGGCCGTCCTCGTCACCGGCGGGCAGGGCACCGCGGGGCGGGTGGTCGAGATGCTCGGCGAGTCCGAGGTCCCGGCCCGGTTCACCGACGACCTCAGCGAACCCCCGGAGCCCGGTGTCGTGCACGTCACCACCGGCACGCTCGCCCACGGATTCGTGGCGCAGGCGGCCGGGCTGGCCGTGCTGACCGAGGACGACGTCACCGGCCAGCGCGTCTCCACCAAGGGCGCGGCGCGGATGCCGAGCCGGCGGCGCAACCAGGTCGATCCGCTGCAGCTCAAGCCGGGCGACCACATCGTGCACGACCAACACGGCGTGGGTCGCTATGTCGAGATGACCAGCCGGACGATCCACGGCGCCACCCGCGAATACCTCGTCGTCGAGTACGCGCCGAGCAAGCGGGGCCAGCCCGCCGACCGGCTCTTCGTCCCGACCGACCAGCTCGATCAGGTGACCAAGTACGTCGGCGGCGACGTGCCGAGCCTCGACCGCATCGGCGGTAGCGACTGGGCCAAGCGCAAGGGCCGCGCGCGCAAGGCGGTCAAGGAGATCGCCGCGGAGTTGATCAAACTCTACGCAGCGCGCCAGGCCGCGCCCGGCCACGCCTTCGGCCCTGATACGCCGTGGCAGGCCGAGCTCGAGGACGCCTTTCCCTACGTCGAGACCGTCGACCAACTGTCGACCATCGACGAGGTCAAGCGCGACATGGAGCGCTCGGTGCCGATGGACCGCGTCATCTGCGGCGACGTCGGGTACGGCAAGACCGAGATCGCGGTGCGGGCGGCGTTCAAGGCCGTCCAGGACGGTAAGCAGGTCGGCGTCCTCGTGCCCACCACCCTCCTGGTCCAGCAGCACTTCACCACGTTCGCCGAGCGGTTCGCGCCGTTCCCCATCAAGGTGCGGGCGCTGTCGCGGTTCCAGTCCGACGCCGAAGCCGCGGAGACGATCCAGGGTCTGGCCGACGGCACCATCGACGTCGTCATCGGCACGCACCGCCTGATCACCGGTGACGTCCGGTTCAAGAACCTCGGCCTGTTGATCGTCGACGAGGAGCAGCGCTTCGGCGTCGAGCACAAAGAGAAGCTCAAGCACCTGCGGGCCAACGTCGACGTCCTCACGATGTCGGCCACCCCCATCCCGCGCACGCTCGAGATGTCCATCACCGGCATCCGAGACATGTCGGTCATCACCACCCCGCCCGAGGAGCGCCACCCGGTACTCACGTACGTGGGCGGCTACGACGAGAAGCAGGTCGGTGCGGCCATCCGGCGTGAGCTCATGCGCGACGGCCAGGTCTTCTTCGTGCACAACCGGGTCGACACCATCGAGAAGGCGGCAGCACACCTGCGTGACATCGTCCCCGAGGCGCGCGTGGCCGTGGCCCACGGACAGATGGGCGAGCACACGCTCGAACAGGTCATCAACAGCTTCTGGCAGCGTGAGGTCGACGTCCTGGTGTGCACCACCATCGTCGAGACCGGCCTCGACATCTCCAACGCCAACACGCTCATCGTCGACCGGTCCGAACGGCTCGGCCTGTCGCAGCTGCACCAACTACGCGGACGGGTCGGTCGCGGCCGCGAACGCGCTTACGCCTACTTTTTCTACCCGCGCGAGACCCCGCTCACCGAGGAGGCACACGAACGCCTGGCCACCATCGCCCAGCACTCCGACCTCGGCGCCGGTATGCAGGTGGCGATGAAAGACCTCGAGATCCGCGGCGCGGGCAACCTGCTCGGGGGCGAGCAGTCCGGGCACATCGCCGACGTCGGCTTCGACCTCTACGTGCGCCTGGTCGGCGAGGCCGTGGCCGAATACCGCGGCGACCAGGACGAACAGGTGCAGGACGTGCGGATCGAGCTGCCGGTCGACGCGCACATCCCACACGACTTCGTCGCCAGTGAGCGGTTGCGGTTGGAGGCCTACCGCCGGCTGTCCGAGGCGACCGACGAGGACGCGGTCGAGGCGGTGCGCGACGAGCTCGAAGACCGCTACGGTGAGCTGCCGGAGCCGGTGCGCAACCTGATCGAGGTCGCGCGCTTCCGCGCCCACGCCCGGCGAGCCGGGCTGACCGAGGTGACGCTGCAGGGCAACTTCGTCCGGTTCGCACAGATCGAGCTGGCGGACTGGCAACGGGTGCGGCTGAATCGGGTGTATCCGAAGAGCGTGGTCAAGGCCGCGGTCGGGACCGTGCTGGTGCCGCGGCCGGCGACGGCCAGCATCGGTGGCTCGCCGCTGCGTGGCGTCGAACTGCTCGCGTGGGCGCGGCAGGTGATCGACGACGTCCTGGCACACTCGCCCGGGGCGGAGGTCGCCAGCGCCGCTGGAAGTCGGGCTGGGTAAGATGCGCCCGGCGGAACATCTGACGAAGAGGATCACTGTGTCGACCACTCGCCGAATCATGCCCGCAGCACTGGCGTTGGCCGCGGCCGTCGCGCTGTCGGCTTGCGACTCCGACCAGGTGGGCGCGGCCGCCGTCATCGGCGACGACCGCCTGACCGTGTCTGAGCTGCACGAGCAGGTCGAGCAGGCCCAGGCGCTCGAGGGCTTCGACGTCCAGGCCGCTGGCGGCATCGCGGGATTCCAGCGTGACCTGCTCACCAGGCACATCCAGCACCAGATCTTCGAGCAACTGGCCGCCGAGGAAGGCATCGAGATCACCGGGGCCCAGATCGACGACGCCATCGAGCAGTTCGAGGCGCAGAACCCGGAAGGCGACCTCGGCCCGCTGCTGGCGCAGAACGGCTACACCGAGGAGGCCTTCCGCGCCGGGCTCACCGACCAGTTGATCGCCGAGGCCTACCTGGCCGAGAACGGCGGCGACCAGAACGCGCTGACCGAGCGGCTCATCGAGATCGGCGAGGAGCTCGGCATCAAGGTCAACCCCCGCTACGGCAGCTGGGGCGACCAGCTCTCCGTCACCGCCGACAGCGGCTCGATCTCCAAGCCCGTCAGCGGTGAGACCGCGAACCCGGGCGAACTGCCTGAGCCCACGCCGCCGCAGTGACACCACGGCCCGCGCAGCGTGGTCGGCTGACGCTGCTGGCCACGAGCCCCCGGGTCGCGCCCGGGTTGCTCAGTGCGACCGCGTGGGCGGCCCTGCGCGACAGCGTCGTGTGGGCCGGGACGGATCATCCGCAGGTGTCGGCGTTGCGCGCGGCCGGTGTCGACGTTCGCGTCGTCGACGAGCCGGTGCAGGCGAGCACGTTGCTCGACGCCGCCGCCGGCGGCTCGCTCGTCTGGCTGCTCAGCCCTGACGGCGACGACGAGCTGGTGTCGTCGGCGCGTACCGAAGCCGGCGCCCGGGGTGCGCGAGCGCCGGAAGTCGACGTGGTGACCGGATCGCACGACCTGCCGGGTGCCCGGCTGCTCGACCTCGTCGCGGTGATGGATCGATTGCGCTCGCCGGGCGGGTGCCCTTGGGATGCCGAGCAGACCCATCGCAGCCTGGCGACGTACCTGTTGGAGGAGACCTACGAGACGCTCGAGGCGATCGAGTCCGGCGATGACGACGACCTGCGCGAAGAGCTCGGCGACCTGCTCTTGCAGGTCATGTTCCACGCCCGGATCGCCGAGGAACGCGAGTCGGCGGCCTGGTCGATCGACGACGTCGCCGCGGGTATCACCGCCAAGCTCGTCCGCCGGCACCCGCACGTGTTCGCCGACGCCGAGGCGCCCACCGCCGACGACGTGAAGGACCGATGGGAGGTCCTGAAGCGGGCCGAGAAACAGCGAGAGTCCGCGGTCGACGGCGTGCCGCTGGCCCAGCCCGCGCTCTCACTGGCCGGCAAGGTGCTGCACCGAGCGGCCAAGGCGGGACTCGACGTGCCCGTGCCCAACGTCGACCTACCAACCGAAGAAGACGCAGCCGCCGGCGACGCAGCCGCTGTCGGTGATGTGCTGCTGGCGATGGTCGCTGCCGCCCGCGAACGCGGCATCGACGCCGAGCAGGCGCTGCGCGACGCCACCCGGCGCTACATCGCCGCCGTCCGCTCCGCCGAACACGCTTCGAAATGATCATGTTCACTTGGCAATTCCCTGTCACACCACCCGTGCACGCCTCGTGATGCAGCAGAAAACCTCGTGGTGCCCCCGGCGGCCCCATATCGCGCCCGCCCGGACAGCCCGGCACCGTTCCGGGGCGGCTTCGGCGGCTATCGTGACTCGCCGCGTCCGAACGGGCGCAAGCGCCGCAAGAGCATTTTCGACCAGCTCTTCGACTGACCCCCTCCAGCCCGGGTGAACCTCCTGGTCTGTGCGCGTTGCAGCGAGCGTTGCGACGACGTCACCGTCGTGGCCGGTCCGGCCGTTCGCTGCCCCGCCTGCGCACACCCGAACCCGTTCGTGCGGTCGCCGTTGTTCTGCGTGACCGGCCCGAGCGGAACGGGCAAGTCGACGGTGGCGCGACTGGTGCTCGACGACCTCGCCGACCGGTTCGTGGTCCTCGAGCAGGACGTTCTGTGGCAGGCCGGGTTACGCGACGAGCAGTCGGAGCACCGGACGTTCTGCGCGGCCTGGCTGCACGCCGGGTCAGCGCGGCAGACGTCGCGCCAGGACCACCGCCACCAGGCCGGCCACGCACGGCAGCAAACCGGCCGCGCCGAGCGCTGAGGGCACGATCGGGCTGCCGTATTCCTGGACGAAGAGGTTCGTCAGGGCGATCCCGGTGGCGAGCACGAACAGGACAATGGAGACCAGCGGTGCCCACCGCTTGCCGCGCGCGACGGCCCACATCATCCACGACCAGCACACGACGCCGAGCACGCCGAGCCCGACCAGGTAGCCCACGATGACGCCGGAGGCGGGAACCTCGGCGTAGCCGTCGTAGACGTCGTGCAAGTGGTCCGACAGCCGGCCGCTGGCGTCGAACGCCACGGCCGCCGCGGCGGCGAGCACGTTCAGGACCAGTCCGATCGCCATCGTGGCCAGCGTCTTGCGCTGGACCGGCGCGAGCGTGCGTGGAGGGGCGGAGACGGTCATGGGTGAACTCCAATACGTTCGATACGATGGCAGTAATTGAAGCTTAAAACTTGAAACACCATATCTCAAATGGAGGAGTCAATGACTTCTGACCTCCCGCCTGCCGACACGCCGGCCGTCGGCAGCATCGGCCGGCGCCGGCCGCGGTTGTCCGATGTCGAAACCGAACGACGGATGCTGCAGACCGCCGCGAAGGCCCTCACCGAAGCCGGCCTCACCGTGAGCCTGGAGCACGTGCGCATGGAAGACGTCATCCGCGAAGCGGGTGTCTCGCGCAGTGCGGTGTATCGGCGCTGGCCGCACAAGGACATGTTCTTGGGTGATCTGCTGCTCGAACTGGCCGGCAGCGTCCACGAGGCCACGCAGGCCGGTCACGACGTGGGTAACGAGGCGGTCCGACGGGTCCTGCTGGGCCGGTTCGACGAACTGCGCACGCCCGAGGGCCGGCGTCAGCTCGTCGTGGACCTGGCCAGTGAGGCCGCCTTGGCGGATTTCCTGGAAGACCAGTACTCCAACCAATGGCGCACGTACCTGGCCCTGACGATGACGCTGGTCAGCCTGCCCGAAGGCAAGCTGCGCGACGACCTGCGCGCCTCGCTCGCCGCGTCGGAGCAGGCACTGACCGAGCGGGTCGCGTACAACTACAGCGTCATCGCGGGGCTGTTGGGGTTGCGCCCGCGCCCGGACAGCGGCACGACGTTCGCCACCATCGCCCGGCTGGGCAAAGCCGTGATGATCGGGCTGATCATCGAAAGCTTCGCCACCCCCGACGTGACGGCTGAACGGGTCCGCGGCGAGTTGTTCGGCCAGCAGGGCGCCTGGTCGCTACCCGCCCTCGGCGTCACCAGCTTGACCTTGACCTTCCTGGAGCCCGATCCCGACGTCGAATGGGACGACGCGCGACTGGCGCAGCTGCGCGAACGGCTCGAGGCCGGCGACGACCTGTTCGCGCCGCCGTCGTGAACAGCTCACGCGGATCGGGCACGTCGGTGGCGCCAGGCGGCGGACCGGCCCGGTAGGCTGCGGACGTACGAGTGTGCAGCGCCATCGTCGTCACTGCAGCGACCGTACGACCGACGATGATCAGCGACAGCAGAGCGCAGGAGAGTACTACGTGGCCACGATCGAAGCAGTCGGAGCACGCGAGATCCTCGACTCCCGGGGTAACCCGACCGTCGAGGTCGAGGTCGCGCTCGACGACACCACCATCGCCCGTGCAGCCGTCCCGTCCGGCGCTTCGACCGGCGCGTTCGAGGCCGTCGAACTGCGCGACGGCGACGCCGCACGCTACGCCGGCAAGGGTGTCGAGAAGGCCGTCACCGCGGTCATGGACGAGATCGCCCCGGAGCTGCTCGGTCACGAAGCCAGCGATCAGCGGCTGATCGACCAGGCGCTCATCGACCTCGACGGCACGCCGAACAAGGCGCGCCTGGGAGCCAACGCGATCCTGGGTGTCTCGCTCGCCGTGGCGAAGGCCGCCGCCAAGTCGGCGGACCTGCCGTTGTTCCGCTACCTCGGCGGGCCCAACGCCCACCTGCTGCCGGTGCCGATGATGAACATCCTCAACGGCGGCTCGCACGCCGACAGCAATGTCGACATCCAGGAGTTCATGATCGCGCCGATCGGCGCGGAGACCTACCGCGAGGCGTTGCGCTGGGGCGCTGAGGTCTACCACACGCTGAAGAAGGTGCTCAAAGACCGCGGACTGGCCACCGGCCTGGGGGACGAAGGCGGCTTCGCGCCCGACCTGCCCAGCAACCGCGAAGCGCTCGACCTCATCATGCAGGCGATCGAGAAGGCCGGCTACACCCCCGGCGCGCAGGTGGCGCTGGCACTCGACGTCGCCTCCACGGAGTTCTTCACCGACGGCCGCTACACCTTCGAGGGCAACTCCATCTCGGCAGCGGAACTCACCAAGTACTACGAGCAGCTCGTCGCCGACTACCCGCTGGTCTCCATCGAGGACCCGCTGTCCGAGGACGACTGGTCCGGGTGGGCGGAACTGACCGGCGCGCTCGGTGAGCGCATCCAGATCGTCGGCGACGACCTGTTCGTCACCAACCCCGAGCGCCTGGAGCGGGGCATCAAGGAACGCTCCGCCAACTCGCTGCTGGTCAAGGTCAACCAGATCGGCTCGCTCACCGAGACGTTCGATGCGGTGTCCATGGCCCACCACGCGCGGTTCACCTGCATGATCAGTCACCGTTCCGGCGAAACCGAGGACACCACCATCGCTGATCTGGCCGTGGCCACCAACGCCGGGCAGATCAAGACCGGGGCTCCGGCCCGCTCCGAGCGAGTCGCGAAGTACAACCAGCTCCTGCGTATCGAGGACGAGCTCGACGACGGCGCGCGGTACGCCGGGGCGAAGGCCTTCCCGCGGTTCAGCGGGTAAGGAGGCGAGCAGACGACCATGGCCCCCTCCCGTCGTGCCTCCGGCGCCCGACCCTCGGGCAGCGCCGGGACGACGCGGCGTCCGGCCAATCGGTCGACGCGTCCGACGGCTCGGCCGGGCCGCGGCCAGCGCCCGCGCACCGGCGTCACCGGCGCCGCGGCCAGAGGGAGTGCCACCTCGGCGAAGACGCCGCCGCCGGGGCCGCCGGCGAGTCGCCAGTCCGGGAGCCGTCCGTCGGTCACCGGCCGGGCAGCTGTGCTGGCCCTGGTGCTCGCGGTCCTGCTGGTGTCCTACGCCTACCCGCTGCGGACCTGGTTCGAGCAGCACGGGCGGCACTCCGAGCTGGAGCAGGAGGCCGCCCGGCTCGAGTCGTCGGTCGAACAGCTGGAGCGCGAGCAGCGGTTGTGGAACGACCCCGCCTACGTCGAGGCCATGGCGCGCGAGCGGTTGAACTTCGTCATGCCCGACGAACAGGGCTACGTCGTGGTGTCCGACCCCGACGCCGACAAGGAGGCCGCCGTCGACGACAGCGGCTTGCCGCCGGTCGGGGCCGGCGAGTGGTACGAGCGGCTGTGGACGTCGGTCGAGATGGCTGATGCCCCGCCTCAGCCGGAGGACGGCGAGTGACGGTACCGGTGATGGACCGCGCCGACCTCGACACCGTCCGACTCCAGCTGGGGCGGCCGGTGCGAGGCGGCCGGGCGGTCGTGCACCGCTGCGGGAGCGGGCATCCCACGGTCATCGAGACCGAGCCGCGCCTGCCCGACGGTACGCCGTTTCCCACGTTGTTCTACCTGACGTGCCCGGCTGCGGTGGCCGAGGTGTCCACGCTGGAGTCGCAGAGCGTGATGCGTGAGCTGACCGCCGAGCTCGAGACCGACGACGATCTGGCCGCCGCCTACCGCCGGGCGCACCTCGACTACCTGGAACGGCGGGAGCGGATCGCGCACGTGCCCGAGATCGAGGGCGTGTCCGCAGGCGGCATGCCCGTGCGGGTGAAATGCCTGCATGTGCTGGTGGCACACAGCCTGGCCGTCGGTCCCGGCGTCAATCCGCTCGGCGATCGTGCCCTCGAGATGCTGGCGCCGACGTGGACACCGGCCACCTGCGAGTGGGCGCCCGCGTGACCCGCGTGGCCGCCGTGGACTGCGGAACGAACTCTGTGCGCCTGCTGGTCACCGACATCGACCCGGTCACGAACACGCAGATCGACCTCGACCGCCGGCTCGAGATCGTCCGGCTCGGCCAAGACGTCGATCGCACCGGTCGATTGGCGCCGGAGGCGCTGGCCCGCACCATGCGGGCCTTGCGTTCGTACGCCGAGGTCATCGACGACCTGGGGGCGCAGCGGGTCCGTATGGTCGCCACCAGCGCGACGCGTGATGCGGCGAACCGCGCGGAGTTCGTCGCCGGGGTTCGTGCCGTCCTGGGGGTCGAGCCGGAGGTCGTGACCGGTGATGAGGAAGCGGCACTGTCGTTCGCCGGAGCCACGCGCCTGCTGCCCGCCACCATCCCTGCGCCGTACCTCGTCGCCGACATCGGCGGCGGGTCGACGGAGCTCGCCGTCGGAGCCGGGGACCTGCTGGCCGCGCGCAGCGTGGACGTCGGCAGCGTCCGACTGACCGAGCGGCGGTTTCACTCCGACCCGCCGAGCAGCGCAGATGTCGCAGCGGCCATCGACGACATCGACGCCGCCATCGACGTCGCCGAGCACGATGTCCCCGTCAGCTCAGCCGGTAGCCTGATCGGACTGGCCGGTTCAGTGACGTCGGTCGCGGCCATCCACCTCGACCTCCCGGCCTACGACTCGACCGTGATTCACCACAGCCGGATCTGCGCCGACGACATCCGCGTCGTCAGCGACCGGTTGCTCGCCGCGAGCCATGACGAACGCGCGGCGATCCCGTCGTTGCATCCGGGCCGGGTCGACATCATCGCGGCGGGCGCACTGATCCTGCGCCGCCTGGTCGAACGGGCCGGCGTCGACGAGGTCCTGGTCAGCGAACACGACATTCTCGACGGCATCGCCTGGAGTCAGGTGGAGCCCGTCGTGTGACTCCGCACGGCAACAACCCCGGCCGACCGCCCGGCCTGCCCGAGCGAGAGCAGCACCAGCGACTCCTCGTGCCGATGGGTCATCCGCCAGCGAGCGAGCGCATCTTCGGCGGGCAGGTCGTGGTGGTGGGCGATCGCCGCATTCTGCCGAGAACGGTCGACGTCGCGGATGGGGACGTGGTTCAACCCGGCGCCACGCCGAGCGGCGACGGTGCGCGCGTAGAGCGGCAGGCGCTGCCGGATCGCGGTACGGAAAGCCACGTGCATCGCCCGCAGATGGTCCGGATGTGCGTCCCGGCCGGTCGCCTCGACGGTGAGGATCGCCTCAGCGCCCGTCGCGGCGGCCACGACGTGCTTGGTCAGGATGGTCAGGTTGATGGCAGCCAGGTGGCCGGCCGGAAAGTCCAGCAGGACGACGTCGTCCACGCCCAACGTGCGCGCGGCCGAGCTCAACTCGCTCGCCCGGGCGAAATGCCGCCGGTGTCCGGGGTCCGGGCGGCGGCCGTGCGTGAAACACAACACCCGGATGGACGAGCCGGTGGCGGCGAATGCGGCGATCACGCCGCCGAGAGCGAAGGTGGCGTCGTAGGGATGGGCGCACACGACCAACAGACGGCGCACAGACGGAACGTGGGGGGTGGACGTGCTCATGGAACCCACTGTCCGTGGGGCGGAGATCGGTCCCTAGGGGCCTTAGGTCCCACCACCCGGGCCCAACGTCGGCCCAGACGGGCACCGCGCTCAGGCGTGATCGGGTGGGACTTTGCGACATCGCGGTACGAAGACGATCTGGTCGAACGACCCTGGTCGAGTCCTGACGAGGTCCTTAGCATCAGCGACGTCTGATCGCATGATCGTCGAAGGAGCGTGACCGTGCCATGGACTCAACCCAGACCCCTCCCGGCTACCCGGTACAACTGACGGTCGACTATCCCGACCATGACCTCAACCGGGTGAGCACGTTCTTCCGACTGTTCGCCGCGATCCCCATCCTCATCGTGCTGGGCACCGTCAACGGCGGCAGCTGGCAGTGGACCTCGGAGTCCGGCTCGTACGTGGCCGCGGGAACCGGCGGCCTGTTGTTCGCCGGACCACTGCTCATGATCCTCTTCCGGCAGAAGTACCCACGCTGGTGGTTCGACTGGAACAGGGAACTGCAGCGCTTCAGCACCCGGGTGTCGGCTTACCTTGCGCTGATGGATGACCGGTACCCGTCCACGGACGAGCATCAGTCCGTCCACCTCGACTATGCCCATCCGGACGCCACGACCGACCTGAACCGGTGGCTCCCGCTGGTCAAGTGGTTCCTGGCCATCCCGCACTACATCGTCCTGGCGGTGCTGGACATCGCCGCGCTCATCGTCGTGATCATCGCGTGGTTCGCGATCTTGTTCACCGGGCGCTACCCACGGGGCATGTTCAACTTCATCGAAGGCGTTATCCGCTGGCACAACCGCGTCCTGTGCTATGCCTTGGTCCTGGTCACCGATCGCTATCCGCCCTTCCGTCTGGCTCCCTGAGCACGGGCGCGCGACGCCCGACCGAGCGCCCCGCGCAGGCGTGGACGTCTTTTCGTCTGAAAAGCGTGTATCCGGTCGAGTTCTGGGTACGTGACGAGTCGCACTGAACCCTCGGTGTCGCTGGGCCCTGGGAAGGACTTTGGACCTCCTCAGCGGGACCACCGCCCCTGTCGCACCTCACCTGCGACAGGCCAGGGTCTTTACCAGACACCCCTGCGGCCCGCGTCCACCGGCCGCGCCCCGAACACCAAGATTGGTCGCGTATGAGTCACCGAGCCACGCTGTACCTGGACCGCCTGGATGCTGCGATATTCGATACCGACGGCGTGGTGACCGATACTGCTCGGGCACATGCGACCGCCTGGAAAGCGACGTTCGACAACTTCCTGCACAGGCACACCGCGCTCACCGGAACCGAACAGCGCGACTTCGACGCCCACCACGACTACATCGCCTACGTCGACGGCCGGCCGCGGCGCGAGGGTGCGCGCTCGTTCCTCGCTTCCCGAGGCATCTCGCTACCCGAGCACGGGGACCGAGACAGCATCGATGCCCTCTCCGAGGACAAGTCCCGCAGGTTCGTGGCCGAGATCGGCCGGTACGGTGTCGCCGCGTTCCCGTCGTCGGTGGCGCTGCTGCGTGACCTGCGCCGGTACGGCGTGTTCACCGCCGTGGTCTCGTCCAGCAGCCATTGCCGTGACATGCTGCGCGCCGCCCATGTCGAGGATCTGTTCGACGTGCGCGTCGACGGTACCGACATGGAGCGCCTGCGCATCGCGGCCAAGCCCGAACCGGGCCTGTTCGCAGAGGCCGCCGCCCGGCTCGGTGCGCAGGTATCGCGCTGTGTCGTGATCGAGGACTCGCTGACCGGTGTCGAGGCGGGACGGCGCGGCGCGTTCGGTGTCGTCATCGGCGTGGACCGGCACGGTGACCAGGGCGGCGAGATGTACGAACGCGGCGCCCACGTCGTGGTCAGTAGCCTCGCCGACGTCAGAACCGTCGCGCATACGCACCCTGCCACGGCTGTCGTCGACAGCGAACACCCGAATCTGTCTCGCGCACGCTAGGCCGCCTCCGGACGTTCATCGTCTCAGGGGGTGCCGTTTGTGCCGCGTTGCCACGATCATGGTGGCCTTGATGGCCGTTGTCCATGATTGTGGAGGTCGCCGTGCCCGTCCCCCTGACGCGTAGGACCCTGCTCGCCGGCGCGAGTGCTGCCGGCATGACCCTGGCGGTACCACGGCTCGCCGCAGCCGACGACGTCGCGTATGCCGCCTTCCGCGTGGTGCGGGCGCGCCCCGGCCCGCCGGGAACCCCGGAGATCACCCTTCCGGCCGGATACGAGATCACCCCTGGTGAGAAGTACTCCGTGGCCAGCCGAGCGGAGTACTACACCTTCGTGCAGGGACCGCACGCCGCCGACGGGATCGAAATCGCCGTGCGCTGGCCGGGCGTCCGCGTCGAGACGGTGATCCATCAGGAGTCACACCTGCCCGTCGAGCGCGACCCGCACGACCGCGACGCTTTCCGGTTCGTGCTGCCCATGACTCAGCCGTCGCTGGATGCCAATCAGCCGACGATCCAGGTGTGGAGCCATCCGGACGTCTCGCCGGGCATGTACTGGCGGATCGAGCACAACGACCCCGACCGCGTGGCAGGCCCCTGGGCCGACGTCGCGTGGCCCGCGGGCCAGGTGCGATCAGTCGTCCACCAGCTGGTTGCCACGCACCTGATCTGCCGGGAAGCCGGGTTGGTCGACACCGCAGCGGCGAAGGGGCATCGCTTCGTGCTGATGGGCTTCGAGACGAACAACGCGGTACACCCGGACAACCCGCCGCACTGGCACATCTCGTACAACTCCGGCCCGGACTTCAGCGCGCCCACGCACAACCCGCACTTCTGGATGGATGCCGACGGGCGGAACTACTACAACGGCATGGACGTCACGGGTCTCGGGCGCCTGAAGTATTACGTCGGGGATCCCGCGCCGGTGTACGACTTCATCGGCGATGCCAACGGCGGCCGGGGGAACCTCGTGCTCACCTTCACGCTGCGCGAAGACGGCGGCATCGACATCGCCCCGCCCGACGGGCCTTCCTACGCCATCGCCGCTGGGCGCGGCGGCGATCTGCTGGACGAGGTGACGGTGTTGCGTGACGGCGCGCCATGGCTGGCCGTGAGCACCACCGACCGTGTTCACGTCGGCGTGCTGACCGTGCGCATCCACGATCTTCGCCACGGATCCGAGAGCCGGACGTCGGTGCTGCGCTACGACCGGCTCACCGGAGTGCTGATCTAGGCGAGGCCGGCCACGACGCGGCGGGTCACCTCCCCTGTCGGCGACCCGCGAGGCAAGACCCCGGCCGACCGCACCACGTCGGGCACCCCCGGTTTTGGTGCAACCCGCACCCCACGACGGGGCGGCCGGCCGGGGTCGGTCAGGTGGGCGATGGGTTCTCGCGCGAGATGGTCGTCATGGTCGCGGGCTCCTCGGTTTCCACCTGCTCCGGCCAATCCGCGCACGGCGAATCGAGCCCGAAGCGAGGACAGATTGTGGAAAGCCGCCGAGGTCCAGGGCGACCAAGTCAGTAGTGCCTACTCTGCGTTATCAAGCCTGCTCAGAGCGGTAACTACTCGACGCCCGAGACGTTACGCTGGGCTCGTTGCGTAGTCAAGGGTTAACGGCGCGAACTGTCGCCATGTCGTCGAGCCGGCGGGACGGCACCGCTGGCCGGTCTCGGTTCGGCAGGGACGTCGAGGCTGCCGTCGACCACGTTCCCCGCAACGTCGTGCAGCTTGCGCTGATGATGACGGGCGTGAGCGCGAAGCGCGGTGAAAGCGTCGGCGACAGAGACTCGATGTCGCTCGGCGAGGATGCCCTTGGCCTGTTCGATGAGGATTCTGCTGTTCAACGCGGCCTGGAGTTGCTCGGCGACAGTCTCGTGCTGACGCAGCGTGCGCTCGTGCAGGATGCCGATGGTGGCCACGTCGGCAAGCGCTTGCCCCAGTTCGAGCTTGCCGGAGTCCAGGTGCTCCGAGCGCCGGCCGAACATGTTGAGTGTGCCGATGACGGTGTCCCGCAGCCGCATCGGCAGCGCGTGCACGGAAGCGAACCCGGCCGAACGCGCCGCGCGGGCGAACCTCGGCCAGCGTTCGTCGGCGGTCGAGAGGTCGTCGCAGCTCACGACCGAACCGCTGCGGTAGCAGTCGATACACGGACCTTCGGCGTTGTGGACCTGCAGCAACTGGAGCGCCCGGGTGCGTTCGCTCGACGCGGCGACGAGATTGAGTGAGCCGTGATGATCGGCCAGGACGAGGCCGCTCGCGCCGATCTCGAGGAGGTCGACGACGCGCGTGGCGAGACCTTCGACGAATTCGATGACGTCGTAGTCGTCCACCAAGGTGTCGGCCAGGTCGACGAACGTGTCGCGCACGCGCTGGTCGAGGGTGTTCATGCGCGTCCCTCCAGGTCGCTGTCGTCCGCTCGGCCTTCGTTGGTATCGGCTACGTCGTCCGCATCGGGTGCGCCCACGCTGCCGTCCGGGTGGAATCGTAAGCGCCGCGACACGACGGCGTGCGCAATATCGGCCAACCGCCGATCTTGGGCATAAGCGTACGCCCGAAGCCGGCTGAGCGCGTCCGTGACGCTGACACCGAGTTGAGCGCTGACCATCCCGGCCGCCTGGTGCACCTCGGCGCGGAAGTCCACCGGATCGAAGCCGCGCCGGCCGCCGGAGCTCACCGGGAGGCCACTGTGGTGGTCGAGGGTGAGAACCAGCACGGCATCGGCGTAGGCGAGGCCGTCGGCCAACTCGGGACCGCTGAGATTCCCGGTCACGGCGCGATACACCGTCAACACGCCGACACGCGCGCCGCCGGACGACACGGGGAAGGCGAAGATCGCCGCAATGTCGTGCGCACCGACCGCGGCCAGGAACCCCGGCCATCGGCGCTGGTTGACGTCGGCGGCCAGATCGGCGACGAGCACCGGCCGGTCCTGGGCTGCAGCCTCGGGAGACGGGCCCTCACCGAGGGTGAACTGCAACTCCTCGAGGCGTTCGGCGATCGGTGACGTGGCGATCACCGGCTCGGGGAGTGCTCGGCCCGGCGTTCGCGTCAAGCTGAGTGACAAGCCGACGCCGGTGGCCTGAAGCGCCTCGGCGCACGCGTAGCAGGCATGCCGTGCGTCCGGGGCCACACCGTGAGCCAGCGCCTGGGTGGTGATGGACGTCCAGACGCGGGCGGTGCGGTCATCGTTCACCGTCGCCGCCTTGGACTGAGGTCCTGGCCAAGCCCATGGCGCAAGTATCCATGGCGACGTCCTGTCTCCGAGAGGCGATCAGTCTCTCCGGCCCCCGGTCGGCACGGCCAGAGTCCTATGACCCGCTGCGTCGCCGCCGCCGTGCCGACGTCGCCCGGTCCGGACGAACGCACGGCACAATGACTCAGGTGCCCTCCCGAGAACCCAGCATCCCTGGCGCTGCGTCGCCGGCAGCTCATCCCGTCACCGGTGCCTGGTTTCCCAGCCCTGTTCCGCCGGGGACCGGTTGGCCTGACGACGAAGCAGATTCCACCACACCGGTGGCTCACGACGCCGCCGATGTCCGCACTCTCGCACAGGGAGCGAGCTTGCGCGAGGTCACGGCCAGGTCGTCGGTGTGCCGAGCTTGTCCGCGACTGGTCGAATGGCGCGAGCGCGTCGCGGTGACCAAACGCAAGTCGTTCGTCGATCAGCCCTACTGGGGGCGGCCCACGCCGGGATGGGGCGACCCACGGCCGTCGCTGCTCATCGTCGGCCTGGCGCCGGCGGCCCACGGCGGCAATCGGACCGGGCGGATATTCACCGGCGATCGCAGTGGCGACTGGCTCTACGCGGCCCTGCATCGCGCCGGGTTGGCCAACCGCCCGCACGCCGCGCACGCCGGGGACGGCCTGCGACTGGCCGGCGTGCGCATCGTGGCGCCAGTACGCTGCGCGCCACCGGACAACAAGCCGACCCCGGCCGAACGCGACGCGTGCTCGGCCTGGCTCGACCGCGAGGTGGAGCTGGTGTTGCCCACGGTGCGTGCGGTGGTCGCCCTCGGTTCGTTCGCGTGGTCGGCGGCGCTGCGGACGTTGGCGGCGGCCGGTGCCGTGGTCCCACGTCCGCGCCCGGCCTTCGGGCACGGCGCAGAGGCCGAACTGGGCGGGCTGTCGTCCGGACCTGTCGTGGTGATCGGCAGTTACCACCCCAGCCAGCAGAACACCTTCACCGGCCGGCTGACCGAGGCGATGCTCGACGACGTGTTCGAGCGAGCGAAGGGCCACGCCACTCGGTGATCGCGATCAGGCTGAGGCCTTCGGCCGCAGGACGGACTCGGCGAGGCCGAGGTGCTCCCGCAGGGCGTGGCGCCCGGTCGCGGTGAGCGTGACGGCACGCGTGCGGGGCCGCCTGGCCACCCAGCCGGCGTCGATCGCGTACCTGCACACCAGGGCGCCGGCTGCTCCGGCGAGGTGTGAGCGGCGCTCGGTCCAATCCAGGCATGGCCGCACCGGGGCGCGGCCGCGACCGGGCGGCCAGCCCTGTGGGTCGAGTGTGGTCAGCCAGTGCGCGCCGTCGTCGGTCACTGCCAAGCCGTTTTCCCAGGTCAGAAACCCGCGTGCGGTCATGGCGTCGGTGACGGCGACGCCGAGCGTCCCGGCCAGATGGTCGTAGCACGTGCGGGCGAACGCCAGTGCCCTACGCCGGGTGGATGCCGACAGCGAGCGCACCGGTTCGGCGACGTCCGGGGCCGCCGACACCAGCGACTCCACGAGATCGGCCGTCGCTGGATCGGCCAGCCGGACGTAGCGGTGCCGTCCTTGCCGTACCTCGGTGATCAGCCCGCTGTTCCGGAGCCGGTGGAGATGGGCCGTGGCCGTCGACGGCGCGACGCCGGCGTGCCGGGCGAGTTCGGTGGCCGTCCACGCCCGCCCGTCGAGCAACGCGACCAAGAACGTCGCGCGGGTGGCGTCGGCCAGCACACTGGCCATGGAGGCCAGCGTGGCGCCGCGCTCGTCATCGACCCGGTCGTTCATCACTCCATCATGGGGTACTGATGCTTCGGCCGGTGCCGAAGCATCAGTACCCGCTCGGCCCGTCAGGGCAGGTTGTCGAAGAGTTCCTGCAGAGCCTCGTCCTGGCTCGTCTGCCACCACGTCGTGATCGGCTCGTAGACGTAGATGCCGGGGTCGGCCATGTCGAGTTCCTCGGCGAAGAACACGGTGCCTTCGTGGTCCGGGGCCGCGCCGACCGTCATGAACTGGACGACCTCGACGCCGTCGTCATCCATGGCCGGCGCGGTGCGGATCGCGGCATGGGCGGATTCGCCTGGCGACAAGGCGTACGGTGCGCTCTCGGTCGGCGGCACCGCTTCCGCGGATCCGTCGAGGTTGGCGAAGGTCACCGTGGGGATGCGGTCGATGGCGCACTCCGGACCGTCGCCGGCGGCGCGGGTGACGCTGACGATGACGATGTTCTCTTCGGGGAGCTCGGGACTCGCTTCGAGGTGCAGGTCAGCGGGGTCACAGGCGGCCGGCCGCTCGGGCGAGTCGTCGGTACCGGCGTCCTGAGCGCTCGCGCCTGCAGCGGCAGCGAGCGTGGCGACGGTCGCGCCGGTGAGGATCGTGGCCGAAAGCAGCTTGCCGTGTCGGTTTCGCTTCGTCATGGTTTCTGACTTCCCCGTTCGTTTCGACGGTTTCGGTGGATCGTGGGAACCGTTCGTTCCCTCTATCCAGGAGGACTCACGGGTCGGGCGGATGGTTGCACGCGAGGGCCCGGTTTTTTGAGGTGCCGATCTCGCCCCGACTCGCGCAGCTCCTGGAAGATGGCCCACCTTTGCCGCATCGGCCAGACCCTGCGCCCTGGTGACCGCTATCGTCGATCTACGGGCATGGACGCGCCCGTGGTGTCCCCGTGATCGTCAGTTGGCTACTGCTGAGTGATCAGGTCGCGTTCCAGATTCACCATCGGCCAGTAACGATCGGCGTAGTTGCTGAGGCTCACCGCCACCCAGTCCAGGTCGGGGTAGAAATCGAGCATGGTCGACACGCCCAGTGTGCTGCCGCCAGAGTGGCCGCGAATGCGCTGGTCGTTGAGTGTGGTCACCTCGAACCCGTAACCGTAGAAGGAGTTCTGCCGCTCCAATTCCGGGCGTTCATCCGGCCCCAGGACCGCCTTGCCGCTGATGGCCAGGTCGACGGACGTGGCTGGCAGCAGTGTGCGGCCGTCCATCAGGGCTTGCACGAAGGTCGACAACTCGCCCGCCGTGGAGTAGGCCCCGCCGGCCGGCGTTCCGCCATACGAGAAATACTCCAGCGTCGTCGAGTCGATGCGTTCGCCGGTTTCGCGATCAACCGAGTAGGGGCGGGCGATGTCGTCAGCGGCGAGGACCTCGGGCTTGGTGTAGAAACCGGAACGCTTCATGCCGGCCCGGCGGAATACGTGCTCTTTGATGTAGTCGTAGTAGTCTTGCCCGCTCACTTCTCGCACGATCGCGCCGAGTAAGAAGAAGCCGGTGTTGCTGTAGCGCCACTGTGTCCCCGGCGTGAATTCCACCAGGTCGGGCAATCCACGAATGACGTCCAAGGTCCCGTCGAAGATCTCGTCGAAGCTGTTCCACTTCTGTGACTCCGCCCAGAAATCCTCGGCCTGGGAGTAATCACCCAGTCCGGAGGTGTGCGTCAGCAGCTGATGGACGGTGACGGTGTCGGCCACGTCGGCCTGGAAACCATCCAGGTAGGTTCCGACGGTCTCGTGGAGGTCGAGCTTGTTCTGATGTTCGAGTTGCATGACCGCCACCGCCGTGAAGCACTTGGTGATCGAGCCGAGGTCGAACAGGGTGTCAATCCGGTTGGGCACCGACTCTGCCTTGTTGGCCATGCCGTAGGCGCGTTCGAGCACGGGCCTGCCACGACGGGTCAGTCGGACGACGCCGGAGAACGTGTCCTCATCAGCGAGCTTCGCCACGAGCTGGTCGTATTCACCGCCGGGCCGCAACCCTTTGGGTATCGGGCCATGTGCCGCCGTAGCTCCGGATGTTCCGGTGGCCGCGGAATCGTCGGCATGTCCGACACCGGCTCCGGTCAGGACCACACCGGTCCCGAGCGGGACTGCTCCCAGCATCCCGAGCAGTGTCCGCCGAGACGGCTGCGTGGATCGACTATTCACGACACTTCCTCCTCTGCGATGGAGCGTTCAAAGAACATGTCCTCGGCAGTGGACAGAAGCGCGGGTATCGCCTCATGGCACGCTTCCCTTCCTGCGCATGGGACTCGTGGAGAGTTTGCCATCGGCGCGCCAGGAATCAGTCGCTGAATGGCCTTCAGCGCCGGGCTTCTTAGTTGATTCTTAGAAGCGGCGGTCTGTTGGGCGTCATTCCATGCCCGGCTGTTTGCGGCGACGAGTCCAAAAGGCCTTCTCTGCGGGATTGGTTCGGTTGGTGGCCTCTCCTGGTGCGCCTGAAGTTCCCCGCGAGCCTCGCGAGCCGGCGGATCGAGCGCCGTGCCGGGCCGGCGTCGGAGAACGACCGCTTGCCGGGGCCCTGCGACCGAACCACGGGAGAGCGCACAGCAAGAACGCGGTCGCCGGTGTGGTGGAGCGCACGGTCCAAACACCTTGTGAATGCGTTCACAAGGTCGGTAGAATCGTCCTCATGAAGGGCATGACGCGTCACGACAACCGGCCGCACATCCTCGTCGTCGGCGGTGGATACGTCGGCATGTACACCGCCCTCGGGCTGCAGCGCAGGCTGCGCCGACGGGCGCGGATCACGGTGGTGGATCCGCGTTCCTACATGACCTACCAGCCGTTCCTGCCCGAGGCGGCAGCCGGCTCGCTGGAACCGCGACACGTCGTCGTGCCGCTGCGCAAGGTCCTCAAGCACTGTGACGTCATCACCGGTGAGGTCCGCTGGATTCACCACGCGACCAAGACCGTCAACGTCCACCCCGAGGCGGGCGAGCCGTACGACCTCGAGTACGACATCCTCGTCGTCGCGCTGGGCTCGATCTCGCGGACGCTGCCCATCCCGGGTCTCGCCGAGGTCGGTATCGGCTTCAAGCAGGTCGAGGAAGCGATCGCGCTGCGCAACCACGTCCTGGACCGGCTGGACGTGGCAGCGTCGACGACCGACGAGGCGGTTCGGCGCAGGGCGCTGACGTTCGTGTTCGTCGGTGGCGGATTCGCAGGGGTGGAAGCCCTCGGTGAGCTGGAGAACATGGCGCAGTACGCCCGCCGCTACTACCCGCAGATCGGGCCACACGACATGCGCTGGGTGCTGGTGGAGGCCACCGGGCGGATCCTGCCCGAGGTGGGCCCCGAGATGGGCGTCTACACGGTCGAGGAGCTGAGCAAGCGCGGCATCGAGATCCGGCTGGAGACCAGGCTCGAATCGTGCGTCGACGGGCACGTCGTGCTGTCGAAGGGCAAGCCGTTCGACGCCGACACCATCGTCTGGACGGCAGGGGTCAAGGCGAACCCGGTGCTGCGCAACAGTGACCTCCCGCTCGACGACAAGGGCCGGGTGCGCTGCCTGCCCGAGATGCGCATCGACGGGCTCGAGGACGCGTGGGCCGCCGGCGACAACGCGGCGATCCCGGACCTCACCGCGGGCGAGCCGGGCGTCATGACCGCCCCGAACGCCCAGCATGCCGTCCGCCAGGCGAAGCTGCTCGCCAAGAACATCGTGGCCGCGATGAACGGGCGCTTCCCCAAGCCGTACAAGCACAAGTACATCGGCTCGGTCGCCAGCCTCGGCCTGTACAAGGGTGTGGCGCACACCTACGGCATCAAGGTCCGCGGCTTCCCCGCGTGGTTCATGCACCGCACGTACCACATGAGCAAGATGCCGACGTTCAACCGCAAGGCTCGCGTCCTGGTCGACTGGACGATGGCGCTGCTGTTCCGCCGCGAGGTGGTCACGCTCGGTCGCACGAGCATGCCCCGTGAGGACTTCCGTCGCGCCGCGACCGACGACTCCCGCACTTTGGTCAAATGATCATGTTCACTTGCCGATTCCCTGCTGCACCACCCGTACACACCTGGTGATGCTGCCGAAAACCTCGTGGTGTTCCCTCCGGACGGCGCTAACGTCTGAATCATGTCCGTGGGCGTCGCTACAGTGATCGTCCAGGTGTACGGAGGTGGCGTCATGTCCAGTGCGGGAGCAGCCGGACGCATCGGCGCGTTGATCGAGCGGTTGCTGGGGCGCCCGCTGCCGCTGCGCATCCGGACCTGGGACGGTGCGCAAACCGGCTCCGGCGACGGGCCCGTCCTGGTGGTCCGGTCCCGCCGGGCGCTTCGCCGGCTGCTGTGGCAACCGGACGAGATCGGCCTCGCCCGCGGCTGGGTGGCCGGCGAGCTCGACGTCGACGGTGACCTCGAAGAAGCACTCAGCCGCCTGGACGACACCGTGCGGGAGCTGAACGGCCGGCCGAAACTGACCGCTGCCGAACGCGCCGAGGTCCTTCGGGTCGCGGTGACTCTCGGCGCGGTCGGCCCGCCGTTGAAGCCGCCGCCGGAGGAAGCCGTCCTCAGCGGTGAGCGCCACTCGAAAAAGCGCGACCGCGCCGCCGTCAGCCACCACTACGACGTCGGCAACGACTTCTACGAAACCGTGCTCGGTCCGTCGCTGGTGTACTCGTGCGCGTACTGGACCCGCGGCGACGACCCCGATTACACCCTCGAGGACGCCCAGCGGGACAAGAACGACCTGATCTGCCGCAAGCTGGGCCTCGAGCCCGGTATGCGCCTGCTCGACGTGGGCTGCGGCTGGGGTTCGCTGGTCCTGCACGCTGCGCGGGAGTACGGCGTGCGCGCGGTCGGGGTGACGGTGTCGACGGCGCAGGCCGACTACGCCGAACGTCGCGTCGCCGACAGCGGGCTCGGCGACCTGGTTCAGATCCGCAACGACGACTGGCGCGACGTCGTCGACGGCCCGTTCGACGCGATCGCCAGCGTGGGCATGGCCGAGCATCTCGGGGCGCAGAGTTGGCCCGCGTACGTCGACCGGCTCCACGAGCTGTTGCGCCCCGGCGGCCGCCTGCTCAACCACCAGATCGTGCGCAAGGGCCGTCCACCTCGCGCGACGTCGTTGCGCGGCCGCCGGACGTTCATCGACGCGTATGTCTTCCCCGACGGTGAACTGCTGACCACCGGCGAAGTGGTGAACCGGCTCGAGGCAGGGGGCTTCGAGATCCGCGACGTGCACGCGCTGCGTGAGCATTACGCCCGTACGCTGCGGCATTGGGTCATGAACCTCGAAGCGGGATGGGACCGCGCCGTCTCCTCGGCCGGGGAGGGCCGTGCCCGCGTGTGGCGCCTGTACATGGCTGGTTCCGCGGTGTCGTTCGACGCGGGCCGCATCGGTGTCGACCAGATGCTGGCGGTACGGCTCCATGACGACGGGCGAAGCGACATGCCGATGGTGCGTCCGGTTGGATGGAGTGCATGAGCCTCATCGCTGTCACCGTCATCGGGCCCGATCGCCCGGGCATCATCGCCGAAGCCACCGGCGGCCTGGCCGCGCTCGGCCTGAACCTCGAAGACTCCACCATGACACTGTTGCGCGGGCACTTCGCGATGATGCTCATCTGTTCTGGTGACCGTGCGCCCGCCGAGGTGGAGCAAGCTCTGGCGTCGTTGACGGCCGATGGCCTGCAGGTGTCAGCACGCGAGGTGCCGCCCGATGACGGCGTGGGGGAGTCCGGTCGGGTGCCCTACGTCCTGACCGTGCACGGTGGCGACCGCCCCGGCATCGTCTCCGCGCTCACGCGGGTCGTGGCCGACGCCGGCGGCAACATCACCGACCTCGCCACTCGGTTGACCGACGAGCTGTACGTCCTGATCGCCGAGGTCGACCTGCCGGCTGCAGCCGATGAAGACGATGTTGCAGCCCGGCTGCGTTCGGTCGCACGCGACCTCGGCGTCGACGTCATGCTGCGTCCTCAGGAGACGGACATCCTGTGAGCGTTCGCGATTGGGTCGAGTCCGACCTCGGCGTCCCTGGAACCGTCCTGCCCGTCGTACGGGCGCCGGCGGCGGTGCTGTCGCAGCCCGCGCCCCACGTGGATCCGCAAGCCCCGGAGACCGTGCGCCTCGCTGCCGACCTGGTGGCCACCATGCGGGTCTCGCCCGGCTGCGTCGGGCTGGCCGCATGCCAGGTCGGCGTCGCTGCGCACGTGTTCGCCGTCGACGTCACCGGGCACCCGAAGGCGCGTACGGTGCACGGCACCTTCGTCCTGTGCAACGCGCGGGTGGAGGAGGCGACCCGCAAGGAGAAAGGACGCGAGGGCTGCATGTCGGTGCCCGACTTGACCGGCGACGTCAAACGCGCGACGCGGCTGGTGGTCAGCGGGCAACTGCCGGGCTCCGGCGATCACGTGACCGTCGAGACCGACGCATTCGAAGCCCGCGCCCTGCAGCACGAGATCGACCACTGTGACGGATACCTGTTCCTTGATCGGGTCTCCGGCGCGCACGCGGTCTACCCGCGCCAGACATACCTGTAACCGCGGGCGCTCCCGTACGCTGAGGGCCCGCGGTGTCGACGTAGCGGCGCTGCGCATAGCGCCCCCGTAGCCCAACAGGCAGAGGCGGCGGACTTAAAATCCGCACAGTGTCGGTTCGATCCCGACCGGGGGCACTCGTGTTGCTGGTTCTTCGCCTCGTGTCCAGGCGGTGATGCCCGGTCGGGCACTGACGGCCATGGATTCAGGTCTCATCGCGGCGCGCAGAGGTGTGCTGGTCCGCCTGATAGACGTCCGGGATGCCGTCGTGGTCGAGGTCGGAAGATTCGAGTTCGTGTAATTGACGGTAGGTGCGATTGCGCAGCCGCAGCACGAGCGTGGCCAGCAGGGCAGCGGTGAGGGAGCCCGTCAGGACACCGACCTTGACGTGTTCGTCGAGCGCGCCGTCGGTGGCGAA